>JAHEDC010000589.1 GCA_024641425.1 Verrucomicrobiales bacterium
CTTTCCTCTTTCCTCTGGAGCACCCTGCCGGACGACACGCTGCGGGCGCTGGCCGACGAAGGGAAACTGGGCGATTCCGCGATCCTCCGTGACCAAGTCGAGCGGATGCTGCGCGACCCGCGCGCGGAGCGCTTCGTCGAGAACTTCACCGGGCAATGGCTGGCGCTGCGCGCGCTGGACGCGACCCAGCCTGACAAAACCCTCTATCCCGAGTTCATGCCGTGGCTGAGCGAGGCGATGCGGATGGAATCGGAGGCGTTCTTCGCCGAACTCGTCGAGCACGACCTGAGTGTCACCCATTTCGTGCAGTCGGATTTTGCCATGCTCAACGAACCGCTCGCGCGCCTCTATGGCATCGACGACGTGCGCGGCTGGGATCTGCGCCGGGTCACACTCCCGGCAGGAACCGTGCGGGGCGGCTTCCTGACCCAGGCCGCGGTCCTCAAGACGACGGCGAATGGCACGACGACCTCGCCGGTGAAGCGCGGCGCCTTCGTCATGGAAAGGCTCCTCGGGATCGTGCCCACGCCGCCGCCCCCGGACATCGGTTCGGTCGAGCCCGACGTTCGGGGTGCCACGACGATCCGCGAGCAGTTGGAAAAACACCGCGACAACCCGAGCTGTGCGGGTTGCCATGCGAAGATGGATCCCTACGGCTTCGCGCTGGAGAGTTTCGACGTGGTGGGCGCGTGGCGCGGAAACTACCGGGTGATGGGCGGCGAAGGCCCGCACGAGGAACGAAAGAAGGTGAACGGCCATCCGATCGCGTATCATGCGGGCCTGCCCGTCGATTGCACCGGACAGCTGCCGGACGGGCGTCCCTTCGACGACGTGAATGCCCTCCGCACCATGCTCGCCGCCGATCCGGAGCGGCTGGCCCGGGCCTTCCTCGACCAGCTCACGACCTACGCGACCGGGGCCCCGCTAAGCTTCGCGGACCGCGCCGCGGCCGACGAAATCCTGGTGAAGACAAAAGGCTCGGGATACGGTTTGCGTTCGTTGATGCACGCGTTGATTCAAAGCGACCTCTTCCGCTACAAATAGTCCCATGAAGTCTCCCTACGTCAGCACCCACCGACCCCTCGCGCGCCGCACCCTGTTGAAGGGCGCGGGCGTCTCGCTGGCGTTGCCGATGCTGGAGGCGATGCTCCCGGGATTCGCCCGCGCGACCGCCGCCGCGTCGCAACCGCCGCGGCGCTTCGTCGGGATGATGACGAACATGGGGATCCTGCCGCAGTTCTTCTTTCCCAAGGAGGCGGGCCGCGACTACACATTGTCGCCCTACCTCGAATTCCTCAAGGAACAGCGCGATCAGATGACGGTCTTTTCCGGCGTTTCGCTTCCCGGCGTCGACGGCGGGCACGCGGCGGAAAAATCCTTCCTTACCGGAGCTCCGGGCGCGAGCCGGGGCTCGTTCAGGAACAGCATTTCGCTCGACCAGGTGATCGCGGAAAAGATCGGCGGCGAGACCCGCTTCCCCTCGCTGACCCTGATGATCGGCGCCGAAATGATGAGTTGCTCGTGGACCCGGAGCGGTTCGATGATTCCCCCCGAACGCAGTCCGCTGAAGCTTTTCCAGCAATTGTTCGTGGAGAACACGCCCGAGGAGAAGGCGGCCTCCCTCCGGCGCCTGCAGGAAGACCGCAGCCTCCTCGATTCCCTGCGTGAGCGCGCCAAGCGGCTGGAGAGAAGCGTTGGGGCGGCCGATCGGGACCGGCTCGACCAGTATTTCACCAGCGTGCGGGATCTCGAGCGGCGCTTGGGAAAGGCAGGCGAATGGGTGGATCGGCCGAAACCGAAAGTGACCATCGAGGCTCCGGAGGAAATCAGGGAGCAAAACGATCTGGCCCGGAACGAGCGTGTCATGTTCGATCTCGTGCGGCTCGCCCTCGAGACCGACTCGACCCGGATCGTGACCGTCTGCCTGAATACCGGCACCCTGACCCCGCGCCAGATTCCCGGCGTGAAGACGATGTGCCACGAACTCACGCACCACGGCGGACGCGAAGACACCCTCCGGGAGTTGCGCTTGATTGAGGAGGCGCAATTCAGTGCCCTCGGCGAACTCCTGAAGGGACTGGACGCGGCGAAGGAACAGGGCGTTTCCCTGCTCGACCGGACCGCCGTCCTCTACGGCACCAACATGGGCAGCGCCAACTCCCACGCGAACGACAACCTGCCCGTCCTCCTCGCCGGCGGCGGATTCAGACACGCCGGGCATCTCGCGTTCGACCAGAAGAAGAACTACCCGCTGACGAATCTCTACGTCAGCCTGCTGCAGAGTCTTGGCGTTGAAACGACCAGTTTCAGCAGCGGCACCGGAACGATGGCGGGTCTCGAACTCGGCTGACGCGTCGGGTCTTTCCGCTTCCCGGGCCTCGCGTTCCTCGGATCGAAGGCGAAGACGAAAATCCGTACGGGTTTTACGAAAATCGGTAATGTTTCCCGATGTCCGCCGCCGCCGAATCCCATTTGCCCGCCGAGCCCGCCGCCTTTCTCCACGCCCTTCTTCAAAGCGCGCCGGTGGGAGCGTTGGTGACGGATAGCGAAGGCCGGATCCTTTACGCGAACCGTCCCTTCGAGGAGATGACCGGCTTTTCCTTCGACGAAGTGAAGGGGAAACTCGGCTACGAGATCCTGCTGCCCGAGGAACGCTGGGAGGAAATGCGCGCGCGGATCGAAAAACGCCTGCAGGGCGAAGCCTCGAACTACAAGGTCGAGCTCTTCACGCGGAGCGGACGCCGCAAATGGTTCCACGTCCACGCCACTCCCTTCCGCGATGCGGACGGCGTCATCCGAGGGACCATCGGCGTCCACTTCGACATCGACGCCCAGGAACGGCTGGAGGAAACCTACGATTACCTGAGCGGTGAGCTGGATCGCGAGCGCGGCTGCGATCTCATCGGCGAGAGCCCGGGCATCCGGCGGGTCAAGGAGCAGATCGCGGTGCTGGGCTCGTCGGAAACCTCGGTGCTCATCCTCGGCGAAACCGGTTCGGGAAAAGAAGTCGTCGCGCGGGCCATCCACGAATCGAGCGCGCGCCGCGAGCGCCCGCTCATCCGCGTGAATTGCGCGGCCGTTCCAGAGAACCTTTTCGAGAGCGAATTCTTCGGCCACGTCCGCGGCGCCTTCTCCGGCGCGGTGAAGGATCGCCGGGGAAAATTCGAACTCGCCGACGGCGGCACGCTTTTCCTCGACGAGGTCGGTGAGATCCCGCCCGCCTTGCAAGGCAAACTCCTGCGCGCGCTCCAGGAACGCGAGATCGAGCGTGTCGGCGACGAACGCACGCGGAAGGTCGACGTGCGCGTCATCTCGGCCACCAACCGCGACCTCGGCGAGGCCACGCTGAAGGGCACTTTCCGCGAGGATCTTTTCTATCGTCTCGGCGTCTATCCCATCGAGCTGCCGCCGCTCCGCGAGCGGGGCGAGGACATCCTCCGGTTGGCGAAACATTTCATCGAAAAACTCTGCCGCGACCGTGGCGAACCGCCGAAGGAGCTCCGCGAATCCGAGGCCGCCCAACTCCTCGCCTACCCGTGGCCCGGCAACGTCCGCGAACTGCACAACGTCCTCGAACGCGCCATCCTGCTCTCGCCCGGCACGACCCTGCATCTCCCG
>JAHEDC010000001.1 GCA_024641425.1 Verrucomicrobiales bacterium
GGCATGGCCCTGGGCATCGACGATGGGGACGCCTTCGCCCGTACCACCCGCGATTTCGCCTTCCGCATGGCGTCGGGCGACGGCCTGCTCCTTTACACCGACGGGGCGAACGAGGCTCTCGACGCCGGGGAGAACGAGTTCGGAATGGAACGGCTCCAGGACGAGTTCCGGCGCGTCGCCCCGCAGGGGGCGGAAGCCGTGATCGCGCGTATCACCCGCACCCTGAGGGACTTTACAGGCACGCGTCCACAAAACGACGACATCACCTTGATTGCCATCGAAAAGCGTTGAATACTCCCCACCCCTCCCGCCCGGAGGGGACAAGCATTCGAACCCTTTCCGACCTATTTCCAGCAATCATCATGAGCCAGAATCCACCCGAGAATGATCCCTTGGAGGTCATCGACGAGGCGGAACTTCCGGACGCCGGCGAGTTTTCCGCAACGGACGAACCCGTATCCGAGCAGTCGTCCGAACCGATCGACCCGATAGCCGCCCTCCGAGCCAAGGCCTCCGAGTGGGAGGACCGCGCCAAGCGCGAACGCGCCGAACTCGAAAACTACCGCAAACGTGCCGCCCGCGAGAAAGCCGACGGCCTCCGCTACGCGAATCGGAACCTCCTTTCGGACCTCATTCCCATTATCGACAATTTCGACATGGGACTGCAGGCCGCGACGAAGGAATCGGAGGACTCCGTCATCGCCCAGGGCATGCGCATGGTCTTCAAGCAGATCCAGGACTTTCTTGAGAGCTATGGGGTGAAGGAAGTCGAAGCCGCCGGCAAGGCCTTCGATCCGAACCAGCACGAAGCCGTCTCCGCGATCCCGAGCCCCGAGGTGCCCGAGGGCGACGTCATCCAGGTGCTCCGCAAAGGCTACCGCCTCCACGACCAGCTTCTCCGCGCCGCCACCGTGATCGTTTCCAAAGGTCCGGAAGCCGCGACTCCCGCCGAATAGGCATCCGTTTCTCCAGACACTCATGGCAAAACGCGACTACTACGAGATCCTCGGCGTCCAGAAGGGCGTCGACGACGCCGAGATCAAGAAGGCCTACCGCAAGATGGCGGTCAAATTCCATCCGGACAAGAATCCGGACGACAAGGAGGCCGAGGAACGCTTCAAGGAACTCGGGGAAGCCTACGAGGCCCTCAGCGATCCCCAGAAACGCGCCGCCTACGACCGTTACGGCCACGCCGCCTTCGCCCAGGCCGGGGCCAGCCGGGGTGGCGGCGGGGGCTTCCACGATCCCTTCGACATCTTCCGCGAGGTCTTTGGCGGGGGAGGTGGCGGCGGTGCGGGGAGCATTTTCGAGGAATTCTTCGGTGGAGGCGGGGGCGGGCGTCGTCGCGACGGCAGCGGCCGCCAGCGCGGCTCCGATCTCCGCTACGATCTCGAAATCACCCTCGAAGAAGCGGCGACAGGCGTGGAGAAGGAACTCGAACTGGAAAAGGCCGCGACCTGCGAAACCTGCTCCGGCAAGGGTTCGTCCGACGGGGCCGGCACCAAGACCTGCTCGACCTGCGCCGGCCACGGCCAGGTCATCGCCTCCCGCGGGCTCTTCCAGATCCAGCAGGCCTGCCCGACCTGCGGCGGCAGCGGCCAGATCATCGCCAATCCCTGCAAGGGCTGCGGCGGCGACGGGCGCGTGCAAAGGTCCTCCCGCATCAAGCTCAAGATCCCCGCCGGCATCGCCCACGGCAGCCGGCTCCGCACCTCCGGCAACGGCGACGCCGGTGTCCGCGGTGGTCCGGCCGGCGACCTCTTTGTCGTCGTCCACCTCAAGGAGCACGATGTCTTCGAGCGCGACGAGAACGACCTCTACTGCGAGGTGCCGATCTCCTTCGCCCGCGCCGCCCTCGGCGGCGAACTCGCCGTGCCGACCCTCGAAGGCAAGTCCTCGATCAAGATTCCCGCCGGCACCCAGACCAACACCCTCTTCCGCCTCCGCGGCAAGGGCATCACCTTCCTCAACTCCGCGCGCAAAGGCGACCTCCTCGTCCGCGTCCAGGTCGAGGTTCCGACCAAACTCAACGCCGAGCAACGCCAGAAACTCGAGGCCTTCTCCGAATCCATCGGCGAGCACAATTCTCCCATCGGAGAGTCTTTCTTCGAGAAAGCGAAGCGCTTCTTCCACGGCGACTGATTTTGGAGCGCCTTGCCCCAACGGGGCACCCCAAGCCAGCCTAGGGCAACGCCCTGGGTTTTGACCAATGATAGAATTAGCCCTGTAGGGGCGGAACCAAATGAGCGAACGCTTCCACATCCCGATCGAAGAATGGAACCCCGACGCCCTCGTCCTCCGGGGCGCGGAGGCCCATCACTGCATGGACGTCATGCGCGGCACGGTCGGCTCGAAAATCATCGTCTTCAACGGCGCGGGCGTCGAGGCCGGGGCCGAAATCCTCGAAGGCGCGACCAACCGGGAAGTCCCCCTCAAGGCCCACGGCGTCACCCGTTCCGCTCCGCTCCCCGCGCGCCTCATTCTCGGCCAGGCCATTCCGAAGGGCAAGAACATGGACCTCATCATCCAGAAGGCGACCGAACTCGGCGCGGCCGAGATCATTCCCTTCCTCTCCGAGCGCACCGTCGTTCGGCTCGACCCGGGCGAGGCGGAGAAAAAGCGCGAGAAATGGCAGCGCGTCGCCCTCGAGGCCTGCAAGCAGAGCGGCCAGAACTGGATGCCCCGCGTCCACACGCCGGTCACCCTCGACAGCTATTTCGCGTCCCCGAAAGACAGCGAGCTGAAGCTCATCGCCTCCCTCCAGCCCGACGCGCGCCCGCTCCGCGAGATCCTTGCCGAGCACGCCGAACTCCAGCACAACCGCCCCGTCGGAAGCTGCCTCATCCTCATCGGTCCCGAGGGCGACTACACTCCCGCCGAGATCAACCTCGCCAAGGGAGCCGGCTGCCTGCCCATGACCCTCGGCCCCATCGTTCTCCGCACCGAGACCGCCGCCCTCTACAGCTTCAGCGTCCTCGGCTACGAGCTGCTCGGGTAGAAAAGCCCCGCCGCAGCACGGGTTTTCCATCCGTGTCCGCGGTGCGGAGTTGCACTCCGCCCGTCACGCACAAGCGAGAGGGCAGAGATGCCCGCGCTTCGCGTGGCGTTGGAGCCGCGCGAGAAATTTCCTTTACCCCCACCTTTTCCTCTCGCCAGCGCGCGCGGAATCCGGCATAACCCTTGCAGCCCAGCGTGCGATTCCCGATTTTCAGAAACCGGGCGCGTGGGGGAGAAATCCCATGTGTTGGTGGTTATGAGAAAATCCGTTCTGTCCGCTGTTGTCTTCCCCTCGCTAGTCGTTGGGCTATCGCTCGCGCACGCGCAATCTCCGCCCGGAACCCGTCCCGAAGCCCTGCGCACGGCATTGACCGTGGAGCGCGATCCGGCGGGGAACGCCGACCTCGTGCTGAAGACCGGTCGCGGCTACGGCTACGCGCTGGAAACCACGCCCGACCTCGCCGTCGGCAATTGGTCGTCGGTCCTGAACGTCTACGGCCTTGGCCAGGAGGCGCGTTTCCGCGTCCTCACCAATACGAATCCTCCCCCCGGTTCCACGCCCACGCCTCCGCCGATTCCCTCCTTTACCTTCCAACTCGTCGACCTCGGGAATGGGGACGTCTTGATCTCGTGGTCGGAGGGCGGCACCCTCCACTCGGTGGTGCAGACCCGCGTTTTTCCTGAAATCCTCTCACCTATCTGGCAGCAGCGCGTCGATGTCGCACCGGCGGGTGATGGGGCGGAAGACTACCTGCTCACCCTGGCCGCCCTTCAGGTTTCCTACGAGCCGCAGGCGACGCCCCCGACGAATCCGCCCCCGACGACGACCGTCCTCGAGCGCCTCACCGATGTTTGGGCGCAACTCGACTCCGGTCAGACCTCAGGCGCGGGCGGGGCCAGCATCCCGGGCACGAACGCGAGCGATTTCTTCCGCGCCGGACAGCGACGGCGACTGCCTCGCGGACTGGCTTGAGTTCGGCCTCGATCCCTCCCGCATGTTCTCGAATCCCTTCCTCGCCGACAGCGACGGCGACGGCTTCGACGACTACGCGGAATACCTCGCAGGAACCCGGCCCGGTGACGCCGCCTCCCGACCCTACGACTCCGCTCATCCCCCCTCGGAGGCCGATCTCTGGGTCGATGCCGCCTTCAATCCATCCCCTTACGCCAGCGATGGCAGCCGGGATTTTCCCTTCACCACGATTCAGGCCGCCATCACAGCGGCGGCCCCCGGAGCTGTCATCGCCGTGCGGCAGGGATTTTACACGATCAACGTCCATCCCACCTACGATATTCGGAAGCCCGTCACCCTCGTCGCAGTCGAGGGCCCAAGGAAGACGCTCATCGACTTTTTCAACGACTCCGTTGCGGAACTGGTGCGCGTTTCCGACCCGGATTTCCGCGGGGGCATCTACGACGGCGCAGGCCACGATTGGACGCACCACGGGCCCGTCGTGGGCGCGTCGGAGGATCTTCCGGCGAATCCCATGACGGTCCAGTTCCACGGGTTCCGTTTCTACGGCGGTTACAAGGCACCGACCTTCTACGTCCTGCCAGGGGTGCGGCTCGTCTTCGCGAACTGCTACCTGAACAGCCTCCTCTGCGGCGTGGCCGAGTGCCATTCCTCGGAACTCGTCATGCTGAACTGCCAGATCGCGGAGAACGGGGATCTGACCCGGCGCAACGAGACCTTCACCACCCTCGCTCCCGGCATCGTTTACCTGCGGGGGAAGGCGCGTGCCGACATCTGGCACTGCACCTTTTCCGACAACGTGAAAGAGCCCCTTTTCGGCACCATCCACCTCGAGGGTAACGCCACCGCGCGCCTCCGAAACTCGGTGCTGTGGGAGCAAGACAATCCCGACCTTGGCAGCACCCCGGGCGCGGGGGCCAACAACCTCGCCCCCCCAGGAGCCTCCGAGCCGTCCGATAACCGCCGGAGCGCGGTTCTGACCTGGCAGGACGAGGCCGGAAGCCTCGCTCCCCCGGTCTATCCCACCGTCTTCCAAGCCGACGTCCAGTCCTGCCTCCTCTTCGACAGTCTGAACGGCAACGGGACTTCGGCTCCGCCCGCGCCTCCCGGCGGCAGCCCGAACCTCGACTACATCGCCGCCGGGACTCCCCTTCTGGAAAGGTTCAGCGATACCGCCGGCAACGACATCGTGAAAGACCTCCGCACCCGTCGGTTGCGATACGATAACGCCCTCTATCCGCCATCCCCGGCGGACGGAGTGACCAGCACTGCCCTTGACACCTCCACCGGTCTCATCGGGCCCAAGGGCTTCGCCCATCTCCTGCGCTACGATCTGGAGGGCCATGCCCGCCATCCCGCCTTCCGGCGGAATCCTCCCGCCCCCGTTCCGCTGACCCCCGTCGATGTCGGAGCCGTCGAGATTGTGCCCACCCTGCGCGATTATTCTTATTCGATCCAGCGTCCCTGGAGCGACCTTACCGCCGTCACGTCCGCTCCCACCGGCGAGGTACGCGTGGTCGCCACCGGGCCCTACCTCGACGAGAACGGCATCCCGCGCGACCCCGGTCGCCTCCTTACCATCGAGTCCTTCCTCGGTCGGACAGGAGACGAAGCCGGCGATTTCCTCCAGGTCAATCTTCCCCTCGACGGTCTCGGCACCCGCAGCACAATTGCCGCCGCCTGCTTCGATCCTGCCGCCGGGCGTCTCTTCGCCCTCGCCGACCAGCGGCGCGGGGGCGGAGACTTTCCCGGGTTCTCGGGCCTCGCCACCACGAGCCGCCACCTCGGCTGCCGCGATGGTCTCTCCGACCTCCTCGGCTCCTGCCTCTATGCCGACTACAACGAGGAAACCCTCCGCGCCTGCCATGTCGTCGTCCCCGCGAACCCACCCGTTCCGCCCGCTCAGCTTGATGCCTCCATCCGGATTGGGCCGACCTTCGTCACCCTCCCGGCCTATCTCGGAAGTCCCGGCCCCACCCATCCCAGCCCGACCCGCTACCAGGAGCCGATGAGCCTTCGCGCCGCCTTCAAGGCCCGGCTCCTCGCGGCCTCCGCCGGGAGCTTTGAGGCCTCGCTCAAGCCCGTCGATGCCTACGGCGACGGCCTCCTCATCGTCTTCAATACGGTGCCGAAATTCGGCCTCCCCGTCGACGGCGTCGCCCATGCCGTCACCGACGCCCTGCCCTACGACGGCGGCGGGCCCGCCGACAGCGCCGGCACCGTCGTCCACGTCCACAGCGGCGCGTCCTCGGCCTCGAACCTCACCTTCGCCTTCAACGCCACGCCCTACCTGAACCTCCAGTCCGGCCAGCGCCGCGAGCTGTTCTTCCGCGCCTGGCCCTTCCGGAACGGCCCGCAGGGCCGCCTCTACGGCCCCGCCTTCAACGCCAGCGTCGTCCTCGACGGCCGGAACGGCAGCCCCGACGGCGTCCTCGATCCCCAGCCCTTCCCCCTCGTCATCAACGAGGTCATGTCCGGTTCCAACGGCTGGATCGAGATCTTCAACACCTGGGGCGTCAGCTATACTGTTCCCAGCGAGGTCTTTCTCAAGGTGCATGCTAATGATAGTTCAAACTCCGCGGTCACAGCCCAGGTTGATCTCTCCGGGAGGATCATCCCGGCCCGCGGCATCCGCGTTGCGGCCCGGAATCCGCAGCCCGTGGAATACCAGTTAAACGGGGATGGTTTCAATCCCCCCTTCATCAACAATTCCGGAAACGTCCGTTTCGAGTTGCCTGCCGCCTTGGCTTTGACTTTCGATGCTTCGGAATCGTTCGTCGGAAGAAACCGCCAAGCCGGAACCGTCAGCGAGGGCCGCGCCTGGGATGGTGGCCCGCGCGGGGAACCCGATCCGGCCACCCCCGACGCGATGAACGAGGGCGCGGCCTTCGACGGCACCACCGGCCTCCAGAAGACCAGCCGTTTCAATTTCAACACCGCCGATTACCTGGACACCTTCTCGAATGCCCCCGTGCGCCAGCCCTACTTCCAGGCGGCCGCGACCGCGAACGCCGCCACGGTCTATCTCGCCTGGCGGAATACCGGATTCCTCGGGGCCGCCTGGGACGGGGACGGCCACCGGCCCGACTACGCCGCGCTGCGGGTGGAGGGCACGGCCTTCAACGGGGGTGACATTCTCTCCGGCCTGCGCATGCCCTTGAGCATGCGGAGATCAGGGGAAGCCTTCGTGATGACCGTACCCGCCACCGCCGTCAGCGGGGGCTCCGGGCAATGGGGGACGGTCACCGCCACGAGTCAGACCGTCGACCTTGGCGGGCAGGGCATCCGCGCCATCGCCTGGAGCCCGCATGTCGATGGCGGACGCTACCTCATCGTCGGCGGTCCGGCCTCGACCGATAACGCCCTCGACCATCCCTCAGTCGCGCGTTACAGCCTCTGGTCGTGGAATGGCTCCGGCGCGCCCGTTCTTCGCATCTCCGACCTCGCGCCCTACGCGCGTCGGCCGTCGGGCGTCGCGACCTTCACGATTCCGAATGCCACCGGAGCCCGGATCGCGTTTTCCGAGAACGAAACCTCGTGGAACCACAGCCGCGAGGCGGAGCACATTATTCATTGGCCGGTGACGATTCTCCGACGCGCGCAATAACGCTGGACTTTGCGCGCCATTGTATTCATATTGTATATACAATGACAATGCCTCTGAACCTCTGTGCCAGCCTATGCTTATTGCCGTTTCTGTTAGCCGGAAAGGGCGTGGCGGCGGATATCCGCTACAATGTCACCCATCTCCAGCCGGTCTACGGCGAGGATCTGTTCTTTTACGGAATGTCGGCTGGAGGACTCCTGACCGCGCGATCACCGTCGGGCTACACGACAATCCTCGGAGGCGACGTGAAGTCCTTCGCCTACCCCTTCAATGACAGTTTCTTCCAAGGCTATTTCGGAGATACGGGAGTACTCTACGCGGAGCGTCTGGGGAATGGCGGGCTCGATACGCTCCAGGGGGTTTACGTCATCGACCGGGACGGGAATGTCACCGATACGGGCTACCTTCCCACGGGACGCGAGATGTATTTCGGGCGTCAGAATTCGAGGGGTGGGATCGCGGCCCATGAATCCGGGGCGGTGCGCTCCGGAGGATTCCTGTATGCGCCTGAAAGTGGGGGGCAATACCTCGAAACCCTGGGCGGAGTGAACGTGTTTTCGTTCAACGCGATCAACGACACGGGCTCGATCATCGGCATTGGCACTCGGACGACGGCAGAGGGCACGGTGGGAGGGGCATGGCTGTGGGTGCCGGGACAGGAGGCGGTCCTCATTCGCGATGGTTTTCCCGAGGCGAGAGCCATCAACGATGCGGGGCAGATCATCGGGCGTTCCGGAAGCGCGGGATACATATGGGAAAACGGGAACTTTCAGGTGATCTCCAATGTCCTTGTGCAAGATCCCAACAATCCGGCGATCATCCGGAATGCGGCGGGCTCCTCTTCCGCACACGATCTGAACATGTCGGGCGCTGTCGTCGGATTTTCCACACTTCTGAGCACACCAGGGTACGATGGTCCGCTGGGCGAGCGAGGTTGGCTTTGGACGGAGGAAGAGGGGCTTTTGTTTCTCGATGACCTCATCAACCCGGAATCGGGCTTTTCGCTCCAGCTTGGAATCTCGATTGCCACCGACGGGACAATTCTCGCCGCCGGGCGTATTCCCGGCAGCGCCGAAGTGCAACATTTCCTCCTCACGCCGATCCCGGAACCCGGAGTCCCCGCGTTCCTGCTCCTCGCGCCGGCGTGCTTGCTTCACCGCCGCCGGAGGTGTAAGGCGCAGCCAGCGGCCTGATTTCGCCGCCCTGCGGGTCGAAGGCGCGGCCTTCAACGGCGGCAATCTGGTCTCCCGCCCGCGCATGCCCCTCACCGACCGCAAGTCCGGATCGGCCTTCGTCATGACGGTGCCCGCCACCGCCGTCAGCGGCGGCTCCGGCCCGTGGGACACGATCACCGTCACGAGCCAGACCCTCGTCCTTGGAGGCCAAGGCATCCGCGCGATTACTTGGAGTCCCCATGTCGATGGGGGGCGCTACCTCATCGTCGGCGGTCCGGCCTCCACCGATGACGCCCTCGACCATCCCTCCGTCGCCCATTACAGTCTCTGGTCGTGGGATGGCTCGGGAGCGCCCGTCCTCCGCATCGCCGACCTCGCGCCCTACGCAAAGAGGCCTTCGGGTGTCGCCACCTTCACCATCCCGAACGTCACCGGGGCGCGTATTGCCTTCTCTGAGAACGAGACCTCGTGGAATCATAGCCGCGAGGCCGAGCACATCCTCCACTGGCCGGTGACGATTCTCTCTCCTTGAGCAGGGAATTGCGGCTCTTGCATAGGCATTGATTGGCGGATACATTGTAAATACAATGCCTTCTCGATTCTTACTGCTTACCCACAGCTTCCTTGCTCTTTGTGCTTCTATTGCTATCGGAGAAGGTGCGGACATACGCTACCGCGTGACTCATCTTCAGGAGACCTATGGGAATGACCTGTTTTTCTATGGGATGTCACCTGGAGGGACCATAAGCGGCCAGTCGCCTAGCGCCTACACAACAATTCTGGGCGAGGACGTAAGAACCTTTCCCTATCCGTTTCGCGACAGCTCGCTGCTGGGATATCACGGTGACACGGGCGTGATTTACGCGGAAAGATACGATGGCGAGGGGGCGTTCTATAGTATTTTCACCATTGATCGCGATGGGAACATTGCGGATACGGGCTACGTCCCCCGAGGTACGAGCATGTTCCTCGGGCGACAGAACGGGCTGGGGCAGATTGTCGGCGACGAGGAGGGCGGATCGATCCCGGGTTCCGCGGGCTTCCTTTACACGCCGGGCGTGGGAGCGCAGAGCTTCGACACCTTGGGCGGAGTGGATGTGACCCGATTCAGCGCGATCAACAATGCGGGCTGGATTATCGGCAACGGGATTGGCACGACGGCGGAGGGCACGGTGGGCGGGGCCTGGCTGTGGGTGCCGGGACAGGAGGCGGTCCTCATCCGCGAGGGCTTTCCCGAGCCGGTGGCGATCAACGACGCGGGGCAGATCGTGGGTTTCTCCGGTTCGGCGGGCTTCTTCTGGGAGAACGGGGCCTATCAGGTGATCTCCAATGTCCTCGTGCCCGATCCGAATAATCCGGCGATCATCCGCAATGCGGCGGGGCTTTCTGGTGCCTCCGATATTAACGCCTCTGGATCCGTCGTCGGAGCCTCTACTCTGCGAGCCACTCCCGGTTACAGTGGGCCTCTGGGCGAGCGTGGCTGGATATGGAGCAAATCGGAGGGGCTGTTATTCCTCGACGATTTGATCGATTCCTCCTCCGGTTACACACTCGGATTGGGCATCTCGATTGCCACCGACGGAACGATTCTCGCCGCCGGACGTATTCCAGGTTGTAATGAAGTGCAGCATTTCCTCCTCACGCCGATTCCGGAACCCGGAGCCCCCGCGCTCCTGCTTGTCGCGTCCGCATTCCTCCTCCTCCGCCGCCGCCGACGGCGATGAGAGCCCGTCCCTCCGACCCGACGATTGGAGGGCGCGGCGTTCAAATGGTGGTAACATCGTCGTCGCCTCCATGCGCGCCGCCATTCTCTTGAGCGTTCCCGTCGTGGTTGATACCGGGAAAGGGCAGAGCTTGTTGAAAGCGCATTAGCAGCGTCCGCCGTAGCTCGGATTTGCCATCCGTGTCCGTGGAGCGGAGTTGCGTCACGCACATGCAAGAGGGCAGAGATGCCCTCTTCACAAGCGGGCAAGATGCCCGCGCCACCATTACTTCGGAAACCTTAAGCATTTCCTCGCGATTCCCGCCGTCACGTTTATTCTAGGCGGATGATCCGATCCCTTGCCGCGGCCGCCGCGCTTATCCTTTCCGCCATCGCCTCCCCTGCGCTCGACTACGTTCCGGTGCGCGATTCGCCGCCCGCGATCGCGCGGGAGTTCCGCGCGGCGTGGATCGCGACCGTTTTCAACATCAACTGGCCGTCGCGTCCCGGCCTGCCCGCCGCCACCCAAAAGGCCGAACTCGCCCGGATGCTCGACCGCGCCGCCGCGATGAACCTGAACGCGGTCATCCTCCAGGTGCGGCCCGGCTGCGACGCCCTCTACGAATCCAAGCTCGACCCGTGGTCGAACTGGCTCACCGGCACGATGGGGCAGTCGCCCGGCTACGACCCGCTCGCCTTCGCCGTGGCCGAGGCCCACGCCCGGGGCCTCGAACTTCACGCCTGGTTCAACCCGTTCCGTGCCCTTTCCTCGCCGAACATCACGGCGTCATCCGGTCACGTCACGCGGCGGCATCCCGACTGGGTGCGCAAGTACAACGGCAAGGTCTGGCTTGATCCGGGCCTCAAGGACGCCCGCGAATTCGCCCTCCGCGTCATGCTCGACGTGGTGAAACGCTATGACGTCGATGGCATCCATATCGACGACTATTTCTACCCGTATCCGGAGGGAAAAAGCGCGGGCGAGTTTCCCGACGCGGCTTCCTACAAGGCCAGCGGCTCCCGTCTGGCTCGCGACGATTGGCGGCGCGCGAACATCGACGGTTTCGTCGAGGAACTCTACCGTTCGATCAAGTCCTCGAAGCCCTGGGTGAAATTCGGCATCAGCCCCTTCGGCATCTGGCGGCCCGGTGTTCCGTCCGGCACGACGGCCTCGCTCGACGCCTACGGCATGCTCTACGCCGATTCACGGAGGTGGCTGCGCGAGGGCTGGTGCGACTATTTCAGCCCCCAGCTCTACTGGCCGATCGCCGGCGAGCAGGGCTACGCGAAACTCCTGAGCTGGTGGGACAGCGAGAACGTCAAGCACCGCCACGTCTGGCCCGGCATCGCCGCCGACCGCATCGGGGCCAGCCGCCCCGCCTCCGAGCACGGACGCCAGATCGAACTCGCCCGCGGCGGCACGAGCGCCGGACACGTCCACTGGAACCTCAAGCCCCTCCTCGCCGACACCCGCGGCGTCGCGGGCATGCTCGCGAAATCGCACTACGCGCAAAAAGCTCTCGTTCCCCCGAGTCCGTGGCTCAGCCGCAGCAGCCAGGCCGAGCCAAAACTCTCCGTCCGCGCGGAAGGCGGCGCACTCTACGTCGATTGGAAAACCTCCGGCCCGACCCCGCGCAACTACGCCGTGCAGGTGAAAATCAACGGCCGCTGGCAGGCCCCGAACATCTCGGCCGGCTTCCGCAAGGGCGTCCGCCTCCCGGGGAGTCCCGCACCTGAAGCCATCGCCGTCACCGCCGTCAACATCTACGGCACCGCCAGCCGCCCGACCGTGGTGGGCCGAAGATAGGCGCCAAAAGCCGCATTGGATTCGCCCGGCGCGCGTGTTAGGGTCGCTTCCCGACAAATGCGGATTATTGACAACGCGGAGGCGATGTCCTCTCTTTCCCTGACAAGCCCCGTGGTGCTCGTTCCCACGATGGGAGCCCTTCACACAGGCCACGTGCGCCTCATGGAGAAGGCACGGGAACTCGCAGGAGAAGACGGATCGGTCGTCGCGAGTCTTTTCGTCAATCCAATCCAATTCGGCCCCACCGAGGACTTCGACGCCTATCCGCGCACCCCTCGCGAAGATCTGGAAAAGTGCCGCGCGGCAGGTGTCGATGCCGTTTTCCAACCCTCGGCGGATTCGATGTACGCGCGCGACCGCAGTGTCGATGTCGTCGAGTCCGATCTTTCCTCGCGGCTTTGTGGCGCGAGTCGTCCGGGTCACTTCGCCGGCGTCTGCACCGTGGTGTTGAAACTCTTTCATCTCGTCCGCCCCCATGCCGCTGTTTTCGGAAAAAAAGACTACCAACAACTCGCGATTATCCGGCGCATGGTGCGCGACCTGAATATTCCGGTCACCATTCACGGAGCCGAAACGGTCCGCGAGCCTGACGGACTCGCCATGAGTTCGCGTAACGTCCGCCTGTCCGCCGCGGAACGGGCCGAAGCGCCCGCTCTCCACAAATCCCTTTGCGAAACGGCGGCCCGAATCGTGAAGGGCGAAACCCACGGGCCTTCCCTCCGGCAGCATATGCAGAGCATGCTTCGGCAAAGGGCTCCGCTCGCCCGGATCGACTACATGGAAATCGTGGACCGTGATGCCCTCCGCCCGATCGACGCGCTGGAAGACAAGGCGCTCCTTGTGGCAGCGGTCTTCTTCGGAAAAACGCGGCTCATCGACAACCTCGAAATTCCCCACCCTTCGTCCTGACCTCCCCCTTATGAGCACCACGCGAGAATTCGATTTCCTCGTGATCGGCAGCGGCATCGCGGGCCTGAGCTTCGCCCTTCAGGCCGCGAAGCACGGATCAGTCGCCGTCGTAACCAAACGCGACGCCGTGGAATCAAACACGGCCTGGGCCCAGGGCGGGATTTCCTGTGTCACCGGGCCCGACGATTCCTTCGATCTCCATGTCGCCGACACCCTGGATGCAGGGGCCGGGCTCTGTAAGGAGGACGTTGTGCGTGCCATCGTAAGCGACGGCCCGGCACGCATCGCAGACCTCATGCGCCTGGGTGTCGATTTCGACACCCACCAGAACGATGGCATGGAAGAGATCGACCTGGGGAAGGAAGGCGGCCACTCGACCCGCCGTATCCTCCACGCGCGGGACACCACGGGCCGGGAAATCGCGGAAAAACTACTCGCGGCGGCACGGGCGGAACCAACGATCGCTTTCTTCGAGAACCACTACGCCATCGATCTCATCACGAAACGGAAACTTGGTTTTGTCACGGAGGATCAGTGCCTCGGCATCTACGCGCTTGCTGAGGATAGTGGCGAGATCATCAGCTTCCGCTCCGACCGGGTGATCCTCTGTACCGGGGGCTGCGGCAAGGTCTATCTTTACACCACGAATCCGGGAGTGGCGACAGGCGACGGCGTGGCCATGGCCTGGCGGGCGGGAGCCGCGATCGCGGATATGGAATTCATCCAGTTCCATCCTACCTGCCTCTACCACCACAAGCTCCGCTCGTTTCTGATCTCCGAGGCCGTCCGGGGAGAGGGTGGAGTGCTCGTCGACAAGCATGGAAATCCCTTCATGCAGAATTATGATCGCCGCGAATCGCTCGCGCCACGGGACATTGTAGCCCGCGCGATCGACCATGAGATCAAGCGCACTGGCGGACCCTGCGTCTACGTCGACATCACAGGCAAGCCCCGGAAATTCCTTCAGGATCGCTTTCCCTATATCTACCAGACCTGCCTCGATGCTGGAATCGACATGGCAACGGAGGCGATTCCCGTCGTCCCCGCCGCCCATTACCAATGCGGCGGTATTCAGACCGATGTGAACGGAAGGACCAGTATGCGTGGTCTCTATGCCGTGGGGGAGGTCGCGTGTACCGGCCTGCACGGAGCGAATCGGCTCGCGAGCAATTCGCTGCTCGAGGGCGCGGTTGTGGCGCATCGCGCGTGCGCCGATATCGTCACCCACGATCCGCCGGACGGGGCATCCCCACGCGAATACGACATCCCCGCCTGGGTCAGCGGCGACGTGCAGGACTTGGACGAACTCGTCGTCATCTACCACAACTGGGACGAGATCCGCCGCCTGATGTGGGACTATGTTTCCATCGTCCGCACCGACAAACGTCTGAAACGCGCCGCCACCCGCCTGACCAATCTCCGCCGCGAGGTCCAGGAATTCTATTGGAACTTCAAGATCACCGCCGATCTTCTCGAACTTCGGAACCTCGTCGACACCGCTTCCCTCATCGTCGATTCCGCCGCCAGCCGGAAGGAAAGCCGGGGCCTGCACTACACGCTCGACTACCCGGCGACCGATGATTCGCGCCCCCCGCAGGATACCGTTCTTCAGCGAACGTGATGAGGAAATCCGCGCGCCTGGCATGCCTGTATTGAGGCTTGCATGTGGGCGGCCTTCCCGCTACTATCCGGATTTCCGTTAACCAGCCAGCTCGTTTCAGTTTTCGCCGCGATTCATGTTGCGCACAAAACTCCAGCTCCTCGCCACCGGCCTGCTTCTGCTCCTTCCGACCTCCGCGCTCCTTGCGCAACGTGAGGTCGCCTCCGCCGGCACATCATCGGCGAGCGCCCTCCGCTATACCCGCGGCCCCGATCCCCTCGCGGGAACAAGGGTGAGCCCGCTGGACGCGATGCGCGAACGCCCCATGGAATTCTACGAGAAGCCTTCGGAGAAACCGGAGAAGGAATCCGTCCCGAAACCGGAGAAGCCCGCCCCCATCGTGGAGCAACCCCCCGCTTCCGCACAACAGGTCTACAACCCCGGAATTCCACGCAAGGCCTCGGGCACCCCCCTGCACCCGCTCAAACGCAGCATCACCAGCACCGTCTTCTGGATCGGCGAAATGCCGTCGGGAAGAAACAAGGTCCCGAACCACAAGAGTAGCTGGGACGGCAACTGGATGCAGAATTACGGCGGCTACGACGACCCGAATCCTTCCAATCGAATCAATTACCGACCGAAGGGCTTCATCCCCAAACTAAACAGCTTCTATGTCGCGTTGCCCTACAACGACGTCATGGGCTATGCCCGTCACAAGGCGGAGGCGTCTCGGGTCATCCCATGGTTCAAGACCTGCTTCTCCGGTCACGGGAAAACCGTCTGCAAGGGCCGCTGGGTCGCCATCCGTTATGGCAGCAAAGTCTGTTTTGCCCAGTGGGAGGACTGCGGTCCCTTCGAGACGAACGATTGGCAATATGTCTTTGGCAACAGCCGACCCAAGACCCCGCACAACAAGGGTGCCGGGATCGATGTGTCCCCAGCCGTGCGGGATTTCCTTGGCATTCAAAGTGGCGCCAAGGTAGACTGGCGCTTTGTGGAAGCCGCCGATGTGGCGCCGGGGCCATGGCGACTTTACGGCCAGGACAAAGGGATCCAGAGGGTGGCCCAGGACTCCGACGCCCAGAAGAAGGCCGACATGGATCGGCTTTACAAGGCTCGCGAGGAGTGGTTGAGGCGCCAAAGCCTCCCCCGGTAAGAGCGCGCGTTTCCGTCAGCTGGCGGTCTCTATCGTCCTCCCACCTGCACGGCTTCCATTCGGTCGCGCCTGGCTTTGCCCTTGTGTTCCTCCTCCAGTGTCCGGTCAAAGGAACCGTCGCGGAGGAACGCCAGCGTCTGCGCGAGGACAGTGGAATTCGCAGGCAAACCCATGTGACCGCAGCGGACGGTCGTGAAGTCGTCCATCCCCGCGAGCTTCCCACTCTCTACGGCGACCACCCCGTCATCGGCACCGGGAAGCATCCGGGACACAACCGGGAGGCCGACATCGCGGCCCATGATCACACCGAGCGGAAAATCGGCAGGACCAAGCCGGGCCGCCATCGCCTCGTGCGCGGTGCCGAGAAGACGCGCCGGTTCGCCGAAGATGCCAATGAACAATTTCCAGTCCTTCACGTGGTCCACGGCTTCGATTCCGTGATTGGGCGGCGCGATGAGCACGGTACGCCCCAGATTCTCCGGACGGTGCCGGGCGATGAAATCGCGGATCATGAGGCACCCCATGGAGTGGCCTACGAAATGGATCTTCCGAGTCGGGTCGGGACAGTGTTCTCGAACGCCCTCGCTGATCCGCTTCTCGACCACTTGCCCTGGCATTTCGCTACGCGCGTCGTACAGAATGCTCACCACCTCGTAACCCTGACGGTTGAGAAACTTGGCCGTCGGACGCATGGAGTCGCGGAGCCAGGCCCATCCATGGACGATGACGACATAGTCGCCCGATCCCACGCGCACCTCTGGCTTCCGCTGGGACACAACCGGCATGAAATAGCCCGCGCGGGCGTTTCCGGCGGGGGCGATCAGAAGGCCGAGGAAAAGGATCCGGATGAAGCGTGGCAGGGGCATGGGAGGAATATCGACCGTCAGTGACCCGGCGCAAGCGCGCAAAGCAAAGGCCAGCGCCCCTCAAAGGGACGCTGGCCTCACCAAAAACGCCAAAAAGTGGGATGCGGAGTCCTAAAACGGAATATCGTCGTCCTCGTCGATGCGCGTGTCGAACTGCGCCCCGTCGTTGTCAGGAGGCGAAGGCCGGCCTCCCCCCCCGCGGGAATCCCCCCCGCGGGATTCGCCGCCCCCACCACCGCTGCCGCGGGCATAACCGCCGCCGCCGCCTCGATTTTCATAGGAACCGCCGCCTCCTCCGTCACCCCCGCCGCCTTCGCGCCCTCCAAGGAATTGCATGACCTCGCCGACGACCTTGAGCTTACTGCGCTTCTGCCCGGACTGCTTGTCCTCCCAGGAATCGAGTTGCAGGCGTCCCTCGATGTAAACCGGACGGCCCTTCTGGAGGTATTGCTGGGCGAGCTCGGCCTGGCGCCCCCAGAGCGTCACGTCGACGAAGGTGGTCTCCTCTCGCTTCTCTCCGTTCTCCTGGGTGAAGTAGCGGTTGGTGGCAAGTGCCAGTTCCGCCACGGCGTTGCCCTTGGGCGTGTAACGTACCTCTGGATCGCGGGTAAGGTTTCCGATCAGGATGACTTTGTTGACGCTGGCCATAGGATTTGAGCTTTGGAATTGAAGGGGGGATTGCCAGACCGCGGATTGAGCCTCGACGTGGATTTCCCTCCCGGACTGAGGAGAAGTGGGATGCCGGTCTCCGCCCTAGAGGACCTGGTAATGCTGAAGGTGGACAGCCTCGTTGAGTTTAAGCCGCGAGCGAACGCGCTCCAACGAACCGGGGTCGGCCATGAAATGATAGCTCACATAATGACCGGAAGCGAGGTGACGGGCGTTGTAGGCGAATTTCTGCCGCCCCATCTGCTCGATCTGTTCCAAGGTGGCCCCTTCGGCCTCGATTTCTCGGCCGACGTTCTGCACCAGCTCATCGACACTGTCTTCCTTACCCATGGGGTTCAGGATGACGATTCCTTCGTATTTTTTCTTCATTTTGCGCGGGGTGGTGGCGGCGTGTTTCCGTTCGGACGCACGGATGTGTCCTCGTCGCCGGATGTTTGTGTCTTGTTTTCGATGTGGGTCTCCGGCTTATCGGGCCGTCGGTTGTTTCGGCGCTCCCTTGTTTTGGCGGGAACACCGTTGAATTGGTTCATCGCGGCCTCAAGGCCATGATTGCGAACGTGATTGACCGCTAGTTCCGCCCGATCAAGGCACTTTTCAAGCTCGGATCGCTCCGCTTCGGAAAATTTTCCCAGGACGTGCCCGACGGCATCATCGTCCCGGGTGTCGGCCCGGCCGATTCCGATCCGGACGCGGGCTATGTCCGTGGTGCCAAGCGTCTGGGCGATGGAGCGCATTCCATTGTGTCCGCCGCAGCTGCCACCCGCCCGGATCCGCAGCGCTCCGAAGGGGAGATCGAGATCATCATAGATGACAAGCATCTCGTGAGGAGCGATTTTGTAGAACTGGGCAACCTTCGCCACCGCCGAACCACTCAGATTCATGAAGGTCAGTGGCTTAACGAGAAAAATCTCGCTATCTTTCGCAACCTTTGCCTGCCACTTCGCCTGCGCCTCGAAGGAGACGCCCGCGCGGCGGGCGAGGCGCTCGACCGCGAGAAAACCGACGTTGTGCCGCGTCCCGGCATACTGGATGCCGGGATTGCCAAGGCCAACCACCATTCGCAGTTGCCTGAAGGACTCGGAAGAGGACATGGGATGAATCGTGGAAATGCCGCGCGTAAAGGATGCCCGCCGTTAGCGAACGCCCCGTAATCCGGAACGTGAACCCATGACCGTTCGGTCCCGGGTCTACTTGTCGTCGTCGGCTTTGTCCCCGTCCTCCGCAGTCTCTTCGGCAGGGGTGGCGGCGGCGCTTTCTTCCGTCACCTCGTCCTCCGACTTGAGGGCGCTGGGCTCGCTGACGATGGCGATAATGACACCCTCTTCCATAAGCGGGGTAACACCCTTCGGAAACACGACATCGCCGACATGGACGGCATCTTCAATACCAAGATGGGTGACATCAATGTGAATCATGTCCGGCAGATCGTTCGGGAGGCAGGTGATCTCTATCTCGTGGATCTGCTGGTCGAGAATCCCACCTGCCTTGACGCCCTTGGAGACTCCGTTCAGTTCGATTCCCACCTTGGCGTGGATCGGCTCGTTCTCGTTCACCGCGTTGAAATCGATATGAAGCACCGCGCCGGAAAGCGAGTCGCGCTGGACAGACTGGACAAGGGCCAGCTTCACCTTCTCCACCGCACCCTCGATCCGTAGATCTACGAGAATGTTCTCGGTCGCGCTCCCTTTGAGGGCGTCGCGGAAGGCAATCTCGTTGACCTGAATCGGATACGTCCGCTGGTGCGCTCCGTAGACCACGGCCGGCAGAATGCCCTGCCGACGCAATTTCTTGGCGATCTGGGTGCCGGCGCCATCGCGCTTCTGGGCCTCGAGTGTTTTGTGCTGTGACATGGACTTAAACGTTGAAAATGAGGATACTATGGTGCGGGAGCCGGAGAGTTTTCAAAATTCCCGGCATCTGGGGCGCGGAAAATACGTCGCCTAGCCCTTGATGTCAAAGAGAGAAGTCACGGACTCGTAGTCATGGATGCGCTTGATCGCCTCCGCCATCAATCCGGAGATCGAAAGCGGGGTCACTTTCTCCCCGTGGGCCATCGGAGTGCTGTCGGTGGTGATGAGTTCCTCAATGCAGGAGTCCTTCAGCCGCTGGTGGGCGATGGTGCCGAGAACGGCGTGGGAAACACCGGCGAAAATCCGCTTCGCGCCCCGCTCCTTCAGCAGTTCGGAGGCCGCGCAGAGGGTGCCGGCGGTTTCCGTCATGTCATCGACGAGGAGGACGTTCCGGCCCTCGACCTCACCGATGACGTTGATCGCCTCGACCTTTGTCGCGCTGATGCGGCGCTTTCCGACAATGGCCAAAGGAGCGTCGAGCGCCTTGGCGTAGGCGTCGGACATCTTCAGGCCTCCCACATCGGGGGAAACAACGACGACGGGCTCCGGATGCTGCTCGCGCAAATACTTGATGAGAACCGGAGCGGCGTAGAGATGGTCGACCGGGATATCGAAGAAGCCCTGGATCTGCCCCGCATGGAGATCCATGGTCAGGACACGACCGACTCCCGCCGCCGTGATAAGGTTCGCTACCAGTTTCGCCGTGATGGGCACGCGGGGGCTGTCCTTGCGGTCCTGCCGGGCGTAGCCAAAGAAGGGGATGACGGCAGTGATTCGGTCCGCGCTGGCCCGTTTCGCCGCATCCACCATGATGAGCAATTCCATCAGGTTGTGGTTCGTGGGCGGGCAAGTGGGCTGGACAATAAACACGTCGCGGCCGCGGATGTTCTCGTTGATGCGGACAAACGTCTCCCCGTCGGGGAACGCGTTGACCGTGGTATCACAGAGGGATACCCCCAGCTCGGCGGCGATCTTGGCGCTCAACTCCGGGTGGGCGGTTCCGGAGAGGATTTTCAGCTCGGGGTAGCAGGTGTTGGTCGTCATTCCGGGGATGCAACACCGAAAGCTTCCGCTCCGCAATCCCAAATCCCACCCCTTCGACGCGGTACCCGCGGCAGGAATTTAAAAAACATTTGAACAGAAGTGGGGAAAACCGTTACTATACCCGGCACCGCCGTCGAAAACGGGCCCACTTCCGGCATGTCTCATCCCGCACTTCCCATCCCCGCCCCCCCCATCGGGACGAAATCCCCCAGACTCGTCGAGTTCGCGCTCCTTGGGTGTATCGTGGCGACGTTCCTTTTCTTCTACGGTTACCTTCGTCTCTACGGCAACTATCGGGAACAGTCGGTTCTGCAGTGGATCTGGGCCGTCTGCGGAAAAAAGGAATTCGACTACTACCACGGACGCTTCATCCCGCTCGTCATGGCCGTTCTCATCTGGCACGCCCGGAAGAAGATCGCCGCCGCTCCCCGCTCGACGGATTACTGGGGGCTCGCTATCCTCGTCCTTGGCATTCTCTGCTACATCGCGGCCGCTCGGACCGTCCAGGCGCGCGTCGCCGCCGGCTCCATTCCCTTCATCGCCTATGGCCTCATCGCCTTCGTGTGGGGCCGGCAGGTCGCCCGGCATTTCATCGTTCCCCTCGCCCTTGTTTTTTTCGCCATCCCCCTTCCGGGTCTCGCGCAGGCGACAAATGGACTCCAGCTCATCGCCACCAAGGTCGCCTATCTCCTTTCGACCGTGCTTGGCTGCGACATCACCGCAGTGGGCAACAACATCAACTCGAACACGGACAAATGGGCGGGATTCAACATCGCGGAGGGCTGCAGTGGGATCCGATCTCTCTTCGCCCTTCTGCTCATCGCCCTTGTCTACGGGCACCTCACCCAGAATACCGTCTGGAAAAAGATCCTCATCTTCGCCCTCGCGGTACCCATCGCCATTGTCGCGAATTCCCTCCGCGTCGCCACGATCATCATCATTGCCGAATACGTGAGCGCCGACTTCGCGGCTTCCACCTATCATAACTGGTCGGGCTTCGTCTTCTTCCTCTGCATCGGCCTCGGCGGGCTGATGCTCGCGGGCAGAATCCTCGACAAGGGACTCGGAGCCCTCAAACCGGCGGGTTCCCGCGTGGTCACGGTGCGGGGTGGGCTACCGAAAAATCTGACCTCCCCGGACTAGTCCCATGAACCGGCTGAAGAAACTCCTCATCTCTCAGATTGTCCTTGCCGGTGGCTTGGCGACCATGTATGCCCTTCCCCGCACTTACGAGATCCGGGAATCCGCCATCCTCATGAGCCTGCCAAGCTTCGTCGGCGAGTGGCATGGAAAACCGATCGAGGTCTCGGAGCAGGAGGAGGAGTCCCTCGCGGACGATACGGCGCATGAGAAGAAATGGTATAGCCGCTTCACGCCCGGAAAGCTCGGCGAGTTCGACATTGTCCACGCCTTCATCGTCCTTTCAGGGGATGACATGAACAACAGCATCCACCGCCCGGAGCGCTGTCACACCGCCCAAGGCTATACGATCGAGCAACGGGGTGAGGTCGAGATCGACATCGGTCAGGGGCGTATTCTCAAGGTCATGCGCCTTCTCAGCAGCCGCGGCGTGCAGGGCAGCACGCGCCGCATCTCCAATGTCACGTACTACTGGTTCACCGGATCCGAAACAGTGACGAACGGCCATTACGAACGCACCTGGGTCGACATGCGCGACCGCCTCCTCACCGGGACCAACCAGCGATGGGCCTACGTCACGGTCGCCGCCGAATTCGGCGAAGGCCGGGGAGAAGGCATCGCCGTCCACAGCGAGGCCGAAACCGACGAAATCCTCCAGGACTTCACCCGTAAGCTTTTCGACCGCATCCACAAACCGGTGGCACTCGTCGGACTCAAAGAGTGAGTCCGCCTACTCCTTGGTCTGGAATTTCCGACCGCACTTCTGCTGGAGCAGATACCAGAGGAAGAGGGTATTGTAATAGGCGTATCGTGTGAAGAGCCTTCGCGGCTCGGACAAGAGGCGATAAACCCAAGTGAGTCCCCATTTTCCCATCCAGGAAGGAGCGTCCCTCTTCGTTCCCGCATTGACATCGAAAGCGAATCCGACCGCCAGGATCGCCCCCCGTCGAAAGCGTTCCTTGTTGGCATGGATCCATTTCTGCTGTTTCGGGGTCCCCAGACCCACCCAGACAATATCGGGATTCGCCGCGAGGATACCGGCCACCACCGTTTCGTTCTCGGCGTCACCGAAATAGCCGTTGCGGCTGCCCACAACGTTCAAATCAGGACGAACCTCCTTCAGCCTCGCGAGCAAGCGATCCAGGCAATCCTGCGAGGCCCCCAGGAAGTAGTGCCGGGTTTCAGCACCACAGTGGCGAACCGCAAAGTCAAGGAATGTCGGCCCGTAGACGCGCTCTTCCATCCGTCCACCACAGAGATTCACGGCCCACTTGAGCACCTGGCTGTCCGGGACAAACCAGTCCACATTCGAGGTCGTTCTCGCGAACTCCGGATCCGTCCGGCGCATCGTCACGATATGCACGTTCGTGAAGTCCACCGACAGAATCTCCTCTCCCCCCCGCGCATGGCATTCGAGCCTTTCCGTGAGATCCGCGTAGGACGTATTGAAACAGGGAGTGCCGATGACATTCGTATGGGGACCGGGGTCGTTCATCGTCATCGCCCCTTGAAACTAGGCTTCGCGCACCTGCCAACTGGTCACGATCTCCTCGATCGTCGTGCGAAGATCCTTCGTAAGGTTCCAGGTGGGGTAATGGGCACGGATCTTTCGCAAATCGCTATAGTAGCAGATATGGTCTCCTTCCCGGTTCTGGTCCACGTAATCGAAGCGCATCTTCCGGCCCGAGATTTCTCCCACAAGTTCGAATGCCTCGAGAATGGAACAGGTATTCGCCTTCCCTCCGCCAAGATTGTAGACTTCACCGCAACGGGGAGTTTCGATGAAACATTCAATGAAGCGCGCGACATCATGGGAATGAATATTGTCCCGCACCTGCTTCCCCTTGTAGCCGAAAACCTTGTAGGTGCGTTCCTCCAGATTACACCTCACGAGGTAACTGAGAAATCCGTGAAGCTCGACGCCCGAGTGATTCGGCCCGGTCAGACAGCCCCCCCGAAGACAGCAGGTGGCCATCCCGAAATAGCGCCCGTACTCTTGCACCATCACGTCGGCCGCTACCTTTGAGGCTCCAAACAGCGAGTGCTTGCTCTGGTCGATGGTGAACGTCTCCGGTATGCCCTCGGCGTAGTCCCCTTCCGCATAATCCCAGCGGCTCGAGTGCTCGACGAGCGCGATTCGATTGGGAGCATCGCCATAGACTTTGTTGGTCGACATGTGGACGAGCGGCGCTTCCGCACAATGCCGCCGCATCGCCTCGAGAAGGTTCAGGGTTCCCCCCGCGTTGGTATCAAAGTCGTCGAAGGGAATCTCGGCCGCGCGGTCGTGGCTGGGCTGGGCCGCCGTGTGGACGACCGCATCGGGCTTGATCGTTTCCAGCAGTTCCTCCATTCCCCGTCGATCACGGATATCCATTTCATGGTGCTGGAAGTGCTCGAGCCTTTCGATCAGGCGACGCTGGTTCCAACGCGTGTCGCCCTGTGCTCCGAAAAAGACAGCGCGCTGGTTGTTGTCGACCCCATGAACTTCCCAGCCCGCTCCGGAAAAATGGGTGCAGACTTCGGAGCCAATTAAGCCGGAGGACCCGGTAACGAGGAGTTTTTTCATTTCAAGGGATTGATACCGAGTAGTCAGGACGACGCAACATTTCCGCTCATCTTTCGACGTCCGTGCATCGATGAACTCGCCCCGTTCGATTCGTCGATTTGCGGGAAACTCGAGGAGGCAACGTCCGCCTGAGCGGTCTTTCGACTGAACCCCGATGGAGAGTGTCCTCTCGTCACGGATCGTCGCCTTCGCCGGATTGGCTTAGGGCCGGACTTCACGCTTTTTCGCCACAACGAGGAGCTCATAGCCACCGAGGAATCGCGCTGACATCTCGAGGCTGATCCTCTGAAGGATCCGTCGAGGGAGCTGTAGCAACCTGGCCCGGAGGGTCTTTGGTCGATCCACTCCATTGGGGGTATAGAACCAGTCGACGATCTCGTAGCCACAATGCTCCAACGACGCGAGGGCGGTATCCTTGGAAAAATAGTGCAGGTGCCCGACGCTCTCCCGGACGTAGAGGATGGGAGCGGAGCGCGCAACCATCTGAACGTTCATGTCGAGGGGAATGTGGAAAACGAACTCCTCCGCCTTGGGCAGGAGATTTCTCAGGAATCCGTAGTAATCCTCGATGTGCTCGAACACATCGATGCAAAGGAGTAGATCGAAGGTCGCCTCGCTCTCGAAAAGATCCTCGTTGGTATAGTGTATTCTTTCCGTTTCCCGCTCCTCGCATAGCGCGAAACCTTGCGGACTCAGTTCAAACCCGAAGAACTTCGCTTCAGGTAGCTTCAACGATAATTGCACCAGGATCTCGCCCGCTCCGCAGCCCACCTCGGCGACGGTCTTGGGTTGTAGTTTTGTCCGTTCGATGCCCTTGAGAATCTGGGTCGCCTTCCAAGGAGAGTCCTCCACATGGAAAGACGGGTTTTTTTCGGCATACTCGCCGTCGAGGTATTGTTCGTTGATCGCCATTGTTTTGGTGGTTTTTCCCTTTTTGAAGGCCGTGAATGATCGCGTTTTCGTCGCGATTCGTGGAACCGCGAAGTCGTCCCGGAGACTCTCCCATTCGAAGCAGGGTATGGAAAGCCGGACCTTCTACGGGCTTCATCCGGCCGAAACCGCCCTTCATGCGGTGTGCGCAACGTGGTCGCGCGAAGGCGCCGACCACTCGAAGACGCTGGGCTCCGGATACGTTTCCCGCATGAGCTCCTCGAATTGCGCGCAGGCCTCGACGCTGAACTCGAGTTCTCCGTTGCCTTGCAGGCAGAATCCGTAATCGCCAAGGCATGATGACGCGATTCTGCGGAATGCGCGTTCGTTCCCAGCCAGGTCATTGCTCCAATGAATCATGTCCTTTCGGAACAGATTCGGCATGCTCAGACAACCTCGTCCCTCGTAGATCGCCATATACGGCACAAGACAACTGTGGAGGGCAAAGGTTCGCACCGATCGGAAGGGATGAGAACGGGTCGACCGGAACGCGTCTTCGAATCTGCTTTCCGCTTCCGAAAAAAGCGTTCGCGTGAGCGGGTAGGGACGATGCTTCAGGGTCAGGCGCCGTTCCGCCACGAAGTGCCGGTCGAGAAGGCGATTGCTGTTCCGGAGGGCCGAGGTATCCCCCGATTCGGAGGGATCCGGCGAGCCTTTCGGAGCGACGGCCCGTCCCGTGCGCACGACGATGTTCTCGCCCCGGAAGAAGACGCTCTCATCGACATCCCTCGAAAGAAAGAAGTCGTCGTTCAGATAGATGAAGCGCTCGCTCAATCCAGGAATCCGGTAGAGAAACGATTCGATCGCCTGGGAACTGAACGATGGACTGGGACACGGTTCCCTTACGAGGTCTTTCACAGGAATCCATACAAGACGGGGAAAATCTGTTCGAACCCAAGCCGGAGGCACCGTGTCCGAGACGATGTAGACACGACCCAAGACCTTGAAATGAAGTGCGAGGGATCGCAAGGACCAGCGGAGGAGTTCAAGCTGCGAGCCGGAACGCTGCACGTCAAGCCATCGAAGATCCGGTTCATTGCAGGCCCTCCGCGCCTCTACCGAAAGCGCTGCCAGCGCCTCCGCGCGCGCGGACAGCCAGACTGGGTCACGGGCATCGCGCCACAGATAGACGGCATCAATGCTGCCTTCCGGTGCCGAAACCCGGCTCACCTCCCCACCGACGACCTCCTTGGATCGGAATCGACGGAGTCCCCAGCAGGCCGCAAGTACTTCGGCTGTCTTCGCTATTTTTCCCATGTCTCCTTAAAATTCACGAGAACGTTTGATTCGGGTTCTCCGCAGAGTCCACACCCTTAATCGATCATCGTTTTCAGGGAGCAGACGAGGCGAGTTTCGACGCGGGCGATCAAGCCGCACCAACATCGCGTAGAATCGCCTCGAACTGGCTTCTCCATTCCGCCGGCGACGCGTTCTCCAAAAGCCATTGGTGCCCGCGAGCTCCCATTCCGCAGCGAGTATCGGGGGACAGGGCCTCCAAGGCATGGACGTCCGACACCAACCCGCTGATGCTCCCGGCCTCGTGGAAGAATCCGGTCTCACCCTCAAGGACGGTTTCCGACAAACCTCCCGATCGTGCCGCGAGCACCGGTTTTCGGAAGTCATAGGCTTCGTAGACGACTAATCCCAGAGGCTCCCACCAGATCGAGGGAGCGATGACAGCCCGGCAATTCCTCAGAAGATCGATCTTATCCCGTCCTCCGACGCTGCCGGCGTACCGAATTTTCGGATTCTTCTCTTGTGCCGCATGCACGAGCGTCTGCTCTCTTCCCGCTCCCGCGATCACCACCGCCGGGCAAGCATCACCCAATTCGCGGGCAAGGATGTCCCAGGCCTTGATGATGACCTTGACACCCTTCTCTGGAACGAGCCGCCCTAGAAACAGGTAGTAGCCGTGATCCTCGATGGACTCCCCCACCGATTGCGTATTCCAGCAATGCCGCAGGGTGACGACCTTTTCTTCGGGAAGACCCGCTTCGATGAACTTCCCCCGCATAAAGTCGGAGACCGCGATCCATTTCTTCACAATGTTGAAGCTATCTCCCTTGATGAAACGCTGAAGATAGAAGGTCAGAAGTCCGGTTTTCAAGAAGGAATCCTTCCACGCTCGCCCAACGACTTCCGCCCAGGGATTTCCACGCAACGCATCATCGCGGCATTCTCCTCCAAACCACATTGTTCCCGATGGACTAAAGGGACGGAAGTTATGGATGTACTGGATGACCGGGACATCGAGTTCCCTCGCCTCACGATAGAGGCCGAACGAGGCGACCGGCACGAGATTGTGATAGACCAGAACATTCGGCTTCCATTTCTCCACCCAGATGCGAAGCCGCTCCCTCGCTTCCGGATTGTTCCAAAGCCGCTTCGCCTGAGTTAACTTGGAGGGAGCGTTCCGATGCCGCCACTCCCGGCTTGAGAATTCCAGTTCACCCACATCGAACTGCCCAGCCCCCAAATGGTTCATCTGCTCGACCCAAACTTCCTCGCCTCCCTGTTCGCTGTATTTGTTGAAGACCTGGAGGACGCGGGGTCGGATCTGTTTTGGCTCCCTCGCGACCAATGCATCCAAGTTACGCATGGACGCTTCGCGGTCCCAGGCTTCGTCCCAGATCCTCCGCACCTCGCTTTCGATGAGACCGACGAAATGCTCCTCACGGTAGCGACTCTCATAAAACGCGCGCGCTTCTTTCGCCATTTCGACAAAGCGATCGCGATTGGCAAAGAGCTCGATGAAGGCGTCGCGGTAGATTCCCGGCGATCGAATGGGAAGAACCTTCGCCGATGTGCACCCCTCCAATAACTTCGGTACGCCACGCCACTCCGTGGTAACGATCGGCAGTCCGGAGCCCAAAGCCTCCAAAAGGACAATTGGAAACGCTTCCGATGAGTAATGAGTCGGAAAAAAGAAGATATCCGACTGCGCGTAGGCCTGCCATTTATCATCCCCGGTTAACTCGCCAAGGAAGAAGACCTTTCGTGTCACTCCCAGCTTTTCGACAAGGGCTTCCGCTTCCTCCTGAAACCTCTTGGAGTACCAGCGTCCGACCAGATGAAACTCGAATCCCTCACAGCCCGCACCCATCAACTCGGCCGCAGTGCGCACTACCTCAAGGACACCCTTGCCTTCCTGAAGGGAGCCCACGAAGAGAACGCGCATCACCTCATCCGCGGATTTCACCCTGCGTGTCACCTCCGCCACGCTCACACCACAGGGAGACCAACGCCAATGATGCGCCGAGAAGACCTCGTGCGGCGGCAGTTCCTCGGGTGCCACCTCCAGACTCAGGTCTGGTTCGGAGTGGCTGAGCCGCGCCAGCATCCGGCGCAAGGGCGAGCATGCCACGAACTCCGCGAAACCGCCCCCATGGAAAATGAAGGCGGTCTTCCATGCGTAGCGTCGGAGAACGAAAAGTAGCGCGACGTCGCGGAGAAACGGAACCCAATGCGGACTCGCGGGAGGGTAGAAGAGGACGCTTCCCGGATGCAGCCTCAAAAGCTTTCTGACCGAGAATCCGAGACTAATCAAATGCTTTAGCTTCGAGAACCGGAAGCGCCCGATCTCGGACATCTCTTCCGAGAACGACATCCGCACGCACTCCACCGGAATATCGCCCCAATCGTGCTCGAACAACATTTGCATCGCTACCGCCTGCCCGTGCCATGGCGGAGGCGTTTGCCCGAGGATCACCAGTTTTTTTCCGGGAGTATTCAAGGTTGTGGTGAGACAAGCGCGTAGGCCGCCCGCATGAGTTCCCGTCGGCGAGTCAGCGAGTATTCCGATTGAACCTTCTCGATGCAACGGACTGATCGCCGATGGAGCCCTTCACGATCGTTATCAAGAAGCAAGAGAGCCTCGGCGATCCCATCCACAAGCGCCGCCGGTGAGGCGACGGTCACCGCGAACCCGGTCTCCGCGTCTACAATCTCCCCGGGAGCACTTATCTTGGCGACGATCGGCACCGCCCCCGCGAGCATCGCCTCGATCAGGGTACCAGGCGTTGTTTCCCGGAAACTCGGCAGGAGGTAAATGTCGGAGTTCCGCAGCACCTGGATGTAACTGTTACCCGAGTAACTGGGCTGGAAGATGACCTCGCGCGAGAGTCCGAGCCGCTTCGTGAGGCGGCGTGCCCTCCCTTCGTCCGGCCCTCCCCCCGCAATCGTATAGACGAAATCCATGCCCTGCTCCTTCACTTTCGCAAGCGCCCTTAGCGCGATCGAAAGCCCTTTCGACCCGATCATGTTCCCTCCCGCGAAAAGACGCAATCGTCCGTCGGGAGCGGGAATCCGTTCGATGCGGGCGAACGCTTCCATTCGTTCTTCGGAATAACCGGCGATCGAAATGAGCGGCGTTGGTCGATCCCGGCGCAGCCGCCGCACAAACGCCCGCGTCTCCTCGTTGGCCGCGATCAGCACATCCGTATCACGCAGGACCTTGCGCAGGCGACGCGAATGCCGGGCCCAGAACGACGAGGCTTCGCGGAGTAGCTCGAAGGCCGCCGCTGCCAGTGAGAGGTTCATCCGGTAGTAGCGGAACGGGACGCGTGCAACCCCGCCGATTGGTCCCCACACGAGAGGAATACCCAGCGCAGCGAAGGGTGGCGCCACCCGCCAGGTGGCGAAGGTAACCTGATGGACGAGATCGAAGGTCTCTTCGGCGTGCCACTTCCTCGCGATGCCCAATGCCATGTCGAGCCAGCTGACATACTCTCTCCATGTTCCAAGCCTTGCGACAAGGGGATTCCGGTGGAACTCGGGAGGATCTCCCACGAAGCGAACGTGCATGTTGTCGGGAATCTCCCCGCGGTTCCTCCCCTCCTCCCAGTCCGGGCGAAAACGCCCGCTCACCATGACAAAGACCTCATGGTCCTCGGCGATCTGCCGGACGATGGACCAACCGATGCCGCCCTCCGAGTATCCTCGAGGCGCACAGGCGAATGCCGAAACCAGTACCTTCATCGCGGTCGCGGTGACGAATCCCTAGCAAAAGCGGGCAAGCCGGAACGTGGGGCGACCCACTTTGACTTCCTTTCTCGCTCCCTGGTTCTCCCTCGTGTAGATGCGGTAACTGAAGGGATTCTGGCGGTAACAACCGGAACGCCACTTGCGTAGCCGGAATAAGACCTTTGCCAATGGCCGTGTCATGCGCAAGGTGAGCGGAATCGCCTGGTAATACTCCGCCATTTCCTTCTGAGAGGCGTCGCTATAGGCAAGGTTTGTTCCGGTGGTTGCGAAAGTCGAGGTGTAGGAACGGAGCAAATGCATCTTGAGCCGACGATCCGCCATTTCCTGTGCCCAGACCTTATCCGCCATTGCCTTGTATCTTGAATCGAAGCGGAGGCCCTGTTCCTCCACGACCCTTCGCCTGAAGAAGGTCGCACAAGGGCCCACGGGCATCGTATGGACTCGCGTGAGATAACTCGAAGGGCAGACCACTTTCCGACAGGCCCTGAATTCTCCTTTCTCGTCGACCACGATGAAGTCCCCGAAGACGACATCGACTTCGGGTCTCGCCTCGAAAGCTTCCGCGACCTTCGCAAGGGCACCCGGCAGATACTGTTCGTCGCAATTCAGGTAAGCGAGGATTTCGCCGCTTGAACGCTCGATTCCACGGTTAATCGCGTCGTACATTCCCTCGTCTTTCTCGACATAAGCACGGAGATGCTTCTGCCCGGCCAACCATTCGGGCGTGCCATCTGGAGAGCAGGCGTCCTGCACGATATGCTCGACCTCTACTCCTTCTTGGTCGCGGACGGACGCCACGCAGAGCTTCAGCCACTCAAGCATGTTGTAACTGGGGGTAACAATTGAGAACTTCATACCATCGAGAACTACCTGAAAGGGGATCCGTGTCGTCCGCGGCATCGGTGAGAACGGGGCTCGCTCGAGAAGCCGGTCCCCAATCCGCCGTCAGGGTTTCGTATCGCAAACGATCGCCAACTCGTCACAGCAGCGAGCGCCGAAACAAAAGAGGAAGGGCGCGGAAAGCGTGTTTGCCAAACGGTTGATGGCCGTATCATTGACCCACTGGAACCCAAGCCACTCGACTGGAGCATAGCCGGTCCGTGCGAGGATCTGGGAGAGCGTTGACATCGAATAATAGGAGGTATGGTCGGAGTGGACATGTTCGGTTCCAAAGAGATTTGCGACAAAGCGCTTGATCGAGAAGGCCGATGGCGTCGTGATGACCAAGTGGCCGCCTTCGCGGATGAACGGTCGCATCGCGCTAAGAAAAAGGCCGTCATTCGATACATGTTCCAGGACATCGGGGCAAAGTACGAGGTCGAACTGCCGTCCCCGTAAGGCCCGACATTGGTTCAATGTCTCGGCATCATGGGCATGGAATTCGAGTTCCGGCATCATTTCTCCGAGTTTCTTGATCCCCTCCTCGTCGATGTCCACACCCACAATCGATGCCGCGGCTTTCTGCAGGCGTTGATGAAGGAGCCTCCCCTGATCAACGCGTTCGCGTGTGAGTGGGTGATCGGTACATCCGACATGAAGGACACTCTTGCCCTTGACGAGGGAAAGGAGCCAAGGATCACGTTCAATCCTTCGGAGTTTCGGTATTTTCATCGGAATAGGGTATCAGGTTTACGTGGACCGGAGACTATCGCGAAGCAATTCTTTCCCCGAGCCGTTGGGTTATCATCACTCACTGCGGCACGGTTCGCGCCTCGAGAATCGCCGTAATCTCCCGCATTCGAGTCACCTCGAGCAATGCGTCGGGGCTAGTACTGGCCTTGAAGTCAAGAGACGCCTTGTAGGCGGCAAGCGCCTCACGGTATTTCTGCTGCGCCATCGATTCCCGACCGCTCTGGGAATGGGCCTTCGCCTCCATCTCAAGGTATCGGCCCTTCGCGCTGTATGCCTCATGGAGCGCTTCCACGCATTGCTTCCAGACATCCTGTTGCCAGATGTCCGGCGAGGCTGAGGACTGCGTTGAAATCAGGAGGTGCTTCTCGGCATCCTTCAGGGTCGCGATCGCCCGTTCGTTCTCTCCGCGGGCGAATTGGTCCAGGCCCCGGTCGAGGAGAAAATCGCCGTACCAGCCATTGGTATCGCCGCCATAGGGATCCCATTCCAAGGCGTCCGAAAACGCTTTTCCCGCTCCTTCCTTGTCGCCCACTTGATCCAAACAGCGCCCCAGCAGCACGTTGGCATAGGAGTCCCCGCGATTGAGCGTCGCCGCAATCCGCAGGGCCTCGATGGCCGCCTCAAGGAATCCCTTCCGGAGAGCCGGAAATTCGAAAAGTTCGGCATAGCGCATTCGCGCGTATCCCAGCCAACGGTAGAGAACGTCGTTCTCTTTTTCCGTCTCGGCCGCGCTGGTTCCGTGGGCCAGAGCGTCCTCGATCCGCTCATCCTTGAGGGCCTCGCCCAGCTTTTCGAAATGGTATTCCGGAGTCAGATTCCGTGCGGTTCCCAAAAGGAGCCAGAGCCCGAGGAGCCCGCCGAGTATCCGGCCAGCCCGTGCGAGGGGTTCCGATGCGCCCTCCGCTTTCCTTCGAGGGCCCGCCGAGGCGATCACCGCCAGGCAAAACGCGATGACACAAGCACTGGCGAGCAGGCGCATGTTGAAATCGACGATGGAGTGAACACCATAGGCGACAAGGCAGCTGAAACTCCCCGCTACGAGCGCCATGCGGGTGTTGCCTTGGACAGGAGGCCTGGCGTTTCCGAGATCGGAAGTCCCAAGCCATCCTCGGAGTGTCGAGAGGGCGCGTCCGCCGTGGGTGGCAAGAACAAGCAACACGAGAGCGAGCCCGACAACGCCATACTCGGCGAGCATCTGCAAATAATCGTTATGGGCGTTGATTGGATGAAAGATCCGATCCGGGCGGTGCCAGTCCGCCCGCCAGAGTTTGATCGAATACTCGTCATAGGTTCCACTTCCGGTACCGACCACGGGATCAAGCTTCCACTGACGTATCGCGAGACTCCAGTTCTCCAGACGGTTGCTGAATCCGATATTGAATATTCCCTGCTCCCCTCCCGCTGCCATGCCCTCGAAGCGCTTTCCGATGAGGGTAACGCCCGCTCCGGCAAATCCGAGGACCGCGACCAAGCCGACCGCCAGAATGGTCTTTCTTACCGTCGGCGACCATCCGAAATGTTTCGAGGCGAACAAGGTGATCGCGCCAAGAGCCAACAGGCCCGCACCCAGACTGAGGAAACCGCCACGGCTCATCGAGACCAGGACTCCGATGCAGCAGGTCGTTCCCAGGATTCCGAAGGCGAGCCGCATGCCCCGACTGCCGCGGCCGAAAATAGCCATCGCCAAACACAGCAATGCCGCCAACTCGGTGAATCCCGACATATGGTCGTAATTGAAAAACAAGCCACTGCCCGGCATGAGACGGGATTCATCGTGCGAGTGAAAGAGGTGGAAATACGGATTCACCAGCCGCTGGTAGAGGGCGATAATCGTATTGGCAACCCCCAGGAGGCCCAGGAGAATCACCATTGCCATCCGGTGACCCGCTCCTTGGAGAGCGAAGACAAAGAGCAGGTATACCGCGAGGCATCCCAGTAACAGGCAGACGTCCTTTCTGGCCGCATATGGGATGGGTGACTGGGAGGCACGGAAAAGCACATAGGCAACGAGAGCGATTACGGAAGCAACCGCGAGGCGGCTCCAGGCGAAACGGTGAGGGCGACCGGCGAAAACCCCGAGAACAAGACAAATCCCGAAGACACCAAGAGCCGGCCAATGGTAGTAGAGTCGGGTAATGGTCCCGACCGAGCCAAGCCAGAGGTAGGCGAGAAGGAAGAGGGCGCTGACAAGAGCTGGCATCAGAGCAATTCGGGTTTCATCGATGTCGCGGCCGATCCGCGGGATCGCCGCCGCCACCGGATGCATTGAAGGCGTTTGCGGAGCGAACTCGTTCGACCCATCGCCCGCTCGGAGGAATCGGGGGATTCCAGTCGTCGTGGAGCGGTCACTTCCGCTCGCGAATCCGGATGTCCTTCACGCGCATTTCGGCGTCCTGGAAGAGCATCATTCCGAAATAATCACGATCTTCGCCTTTCGCGGCGGGAAATTCCTTCTTCGCTCCGTTAATCTCGAAGCTCCAGATTTCACCATCCCGTTCGATGGTGAAATCGATCCATTTGTTTCGCTCCCAGACCACGGTGGCACCCGCCTTCGCTCCCGAACGAACGCCGTTGGCGACCAACTCGTAGTTGAAGGACTGCCCGCTGTGCCCGGTGTAGATCATCGTGTAGTCATTGAGTCTCTTGTCCGCTCCCACGATAAAGCCACCCCAGTTTCCAACCACGTAGCATTTGCCCTTGATCTTAGCCTCCGGGGCCAATTCCCGCATAAGGAGGGCGACGGACGCGACGGAGGTATCCCTGTTCGCACCCGGCCCCTTGAGGATGTATTCGTCGTCTTCCTGCGAGAACTTGCCATCCTGCATCGCCCTCCACCGGAGCTCCTCGGCGGAGTCATCGGGAAGAGGGACGGGTGTCCCCTCCGTCTGATTCCAGGCCAAAAGCTTGGCCTGCATCGCTTCCCTTTCCGTGCGGATCTTTAGAGCCTCGTCGATCTTCTTTTCGCGGGTCACCGTCTGTTCGATTTCTTCAAGCCGCTTCACGTAAGCCTTCGTAACACGGGTGCGCTCGGCGGCCGCCGCCGAATTCAGCGAGAGCGATTCCCTTCGAAAGATTTCCTGGAGGCGTTTCAGCCCCGCATGCGACGCCAACGCTCCCGGGGTGTCCTTTTCCAGCGAGAGCCGCTCTTCCTTGACGGCCAGCACCGCAGTCAGGTCTCCTTCGGCGGTGACTTCCTTTTCGAGCGCGTCCAGGCGCTCCAGATAATTGGAGCGGAGGGAGTTCAGGGGCTGTCCGATGCGTTCCATCGCGACCTCATACTTCAGCTTGAGAGCGGAAAACGTTTCCTCGGCCGCGGAGAGACGGATGGAAAAGCCAATGAGGACCGTGAGCAGCAAGACGATTACGGGCGGTTTTTTCATGGTTTTGAATCCGGGGGATGTGACTCGTTGACCGGACATCGGGAATCAACGAAACATTTCCACGCTTCCGTTTCCGAGCATGCCTCCAGGTGTGGAAAGTGTCAATGTCGCCGCCTCACGCGAGGACGCGCTCGTAGATCGCCTTGTACTCGCCTGCCACCTCCTGCCAGCTCGGCACCGGGAAGGTCTGAACGGATTCCCGGCCGTGGGTCTCGAAAAAGTGGCGGAGCCGCGCCGGAACCTCAGGTGAGCCTGGATCCACATGCTCGATCCGCGGGGATTCGGGGTAATGTTTCCTTGCCCAGGGCAGATCGCTCAGAAAGAGCGGAAGTCCGGCCGCAGCCGCCTCGTAGACGGCGATGCAGCCACTCTCGTATTCGCTGAGCAGGACGAAACCTCGCGCGTCCCTCAGGGCACGCTGCTTCTCCTCCTCGGAAACGAATCCGCGGAAGACCACCTTCTTGCCATCGACCCGATCCATGAAGCGCCGGAAATAGGGATCGGATTCCGAAAGCGGCTTTCCGAGGAAATGCACCGGCACTTCCGCCTCCAGCGCGCATTCGGCGAGCCGCACGGAATTCTTTCGCGCGACGATGGTCGCGGCGGACACCAGATAGGGAACCTCGACAGGAGCGGAGGGCGCTGCGAGAGCGGTGAGCGCTTCGGCATCCAAACCATGGCCGATGGTATGGCCCCGATCGGGACGGGCGCCGTAAAGGTACTGGGCCACACCCCACTCATGGCGATTGACGAATACCATGGCATCGAATTTCCGGTAGACTTCGGTGTCATGGGGACGTCGCAGGAGCGCTCCCGCCTTTTGCGAAAGGGCAAGGGCTGCGCGACGTAACCGGAGTCCATTTTTCGAACGATTCGAGGTCTGGTCAAGGAACTGGGTCATGACACATTTCATCCCCTTCCCGTGGGCCAGATCGACCAGCATCATCGGAGGGCGCCCGATGTGATGCAAAATGTCGCCGCGCTGATCGCCATCCCACCAGCGCAAGGGTTCCGCTTCGACGCCGATCCCGGGCAGATACTCCATGAGTTTGTCCGCCACTACTTGCGCCCCGCCATGGGCGAGCGAGCAGGGGACTCCCGAAAGAAAGAGAACCTTCATCGTGAATATGGCTGTCCTCGCGCTTTCCCCCTACCGCTCAATAGCCATGGAAGATCTTCTCGCGAAGAGATGCGGGCAGCATTCGGGCCACGGTTCCGGCAATTCCCGAGGGCACGAACCTGGCCGCGATCTCAAGCGGGCTCAGAGCCAATCCGCGGAGTTTGCTCCTGGCCTTGGCCAGACTGGACGCCGTCGGCTTCGCCGCGATCTTGCGGGCATGGAAGAGTCCATGGGGCGACACATCATGCAGTGTCGTCTCCCAGTTATCAAGAAGTCCCATGTACGGGACAAGCCACTTGCCCTTGCGGAGTTTCGCGTCGTGCGCCATCAACTGGCTTCCCACCGGCATGAAAGGGTCGAGAAGTTCGAACTCGTCTATCTGCTCCCGCGGGTTGTTCCCGCCATCGAGAAAGGCGAAATCGATGACAAGGCCATCGCCTTGTTTCTTGATCCATTCGGGGATCACAATCTGGGAGAAACCGAAGAGGGGGGTGAAACGATCCGCCGCTTCCGGCGCGCTCGCGCGGATATTGGCGATCATCTGTTCGTAGATCCCCGGATCCGCCTCCACTCCCCAGAGGTGCCCGGTGCCGAGGCCCTGGATCGTACGCAGGATGTGGAGCGTGCTTCCTCCACCCAGCCAGGTTCCAACCTCGATGAGGGCGCGGGGCGGGGATTCGGCATTCTGAATGGCGGACACGAGGAGGCCACGCTCGGTGTCGTTGAGTTGACCAGGAGGGCTTGTTTCGGTAGGGTTCATAATGGCGCGGAAGCTCGGGGAGAGTGAGAGGATGGATCGTTCGCTCGCCGGGGTTCCCGGCAGTGTCAATGAGATGGTGAAAATGCGCTGGTGGCAAGGGTCATGTGAGAGCTACCCCCTCTGATCCGCCGCTTGCGAACTCCCCTTTTGTCGTTACGATGGCCTCTCTCCGCCCCCCGCGCGCTCCACTGACTAAAGACTCCATGCGAATCGCATTCCTCACCACCGACAACCGGGAGCATTGGAAGCGTTATGGCGAGACCCTCCCGATCATCCCCCCCTCCCAGGAGCCCCTGTTGGATGGTTTCTCCCGCATTCCTGGAATCGAGGTGCACGTGATTTCGTGCGCGCGACAGGAGATGGAATCCCCGGCGAAACTGGGGGAGAACATCTACTTCCATAGTCTTCTCGTTCCGAAACTGGGATGGGGAAGGTCTCTTTTCCTGGGCTGCGCGCGGGCCGTGCGGCACAAGGTCAGGGAACTCGATGCCGATGTCGTGCACGGTCACGGAACCGAAAGGGATTGCGCGGTTTCGGCCGTTTTCTCTGGAAAGCCGAATGTGCTGACCCTTCACGGGAACATGCGCCGACTGGCTCGGATGTCTTCCGCCCGCCCGCTGAGTCCGCTGTGGGTATCGGCCCGGCTCGAAGCGCTGGTTCTTCCTCGCACCGACGGGGTCATCTGCCTCAGCCGGCACACCCAGCGACTCGTCGAGGCAAACGCCCGTCGGACGTGGTTGCTGCCGAATGCCGTGGATCGCCGATATTTTTCGGTCCGATCCACCATTGGAACGGGAACGCCGGAACTTCTCTGCATCAGCAATGTGAATCCGCTCAAGAACCAATGCCATCTCATCGAGGTCGCCGACCGGCTGGTTGAGGAACATCCATTTCGGCTTCTCTTTCTCGGGAACGTAAGCCCCGATGACTACGGGGCGCGATTCATCGAGATGATTGAAGCCCGCTCCTGGTGCGAGCATCATGGGTACATCGGCCGCGACGAGCTCGGTTCCTTCCTCGCTCGCGCGTATCTGCTTGTGCATCCCTCGCTGGAAGATAACTGCCCCATGGCGATCCTCGAGGCGATGGCGGCTGGCGTTCCCGTAATCGCCAACCGCATCGGCGGGATTCCCGACCTCGTGGAAGAGGGAGAAACGGGGTTTCTTTGCGATCAGGGGGACGGAAATGGCGATCTTCTGGAGCGGTCTCTGAAACGGTTGCTCGCATCCCGTGCGGAAAGGGACTCACTGGCACGAACGGCGGCGGTGAGGGCGACGGAGAAATTCCACCCGGAGGTCATTGCCAGAAAATGTGTAGCCATTTATCGCGAGACCCTGGAACGCCACGGCGTGAAACGCGGACACTGAGGCCCTCGTTCCGGGAGGCAGCGCGCCCTCGAGGTGGTTTGGTTCAGACTTCCGTAACGGAGCCTCCATCGCGCACCGTCCGGAGATCCGCCGTGGCCATCAACTGGACTAGACCCTCGAAGTCCATCGTCGGAACCCAACCGAGGTGCTGGCGTGCTTTGGCCGCGTTTCCGACCAGGCGGGTCGATTCCAGCGGCCGGTAGTATCTTTCGTTCACGGAAACCAGGGTTTTTCCACTTTTGCGATCCACACCGGTCTCACCCACCCCTTCCCCTCGCCACTCGATCTCGTATTCCGCCACGCGGGCGGCCTTCTCGATGAAATCCCGGACTGTGTGCGCCTTGCCGGTCGCGACCACATAGTCGTCGGCCATCTCACACTGGAGCATCCTCCACATGGCATCGACGTAGTCGCCGGCATAACCCCAGTCCCTCGTCGCGTCGAGATTGCCAAGGCTGAGCACTTCCTGGAAGCCATAGCGAATACGCGCCAAGCCGAGGGTGATCTTTCGAGTGACAAAGTTCTCGCCCCGTCGCGGAGACTCGTGGTTGAAAAGGATGCCGTTGCAGCCGTGCATCCCGTAGGCATCCCGATAATTCTTTACGATTGAGAATCCGAACTGCTTGCTGACGGCGTACGGCGAAGCGGGATTGAACGCCGTGGTCTCATCCTGTGGACTGCTGTCGGCCGCCCCGAAGAGTTCCGAACTGGAAGCCTGGTAGAAACGGACCGGAATCCCATTGGTCCTGAAAACCTCCAGGAGCCGGAGCACGCCCACCGCGTTCACGTCGGTTGTGTATTCCGGTTGCTCGAAGGAGACGGCCACATGGGCCTGCGCGGCGAGATTGTAAACCTCATCCGGGCGGACCTTCAAAAGGATGCGGGTAAGGCTCCCGGCATCACTCATGTCGGCATAGTGCAGGTCGTAGGTCAACGCCCGTCGCTGCGCTTCCTCGCGGATCCTTTCGATGCGTCCGCGGCTCAGAGTAGAGGTCCGCCGGGCAATGCCATGCACATGGTAGCCCTTCGAGAGCAACAATTCCGACAGATAGGAACCGTCTTGTCCCGTAATCCCGGTGATGAGGGCTGTCCTACTCAAGGGTGATGGGATCTTATCCCCGAGGCCTTATCGGGCGGAGGGGCGTTTTCCTTCCATCGGCGGTGCCGGGGGGAGCATCCGGAGTGGGGAGGACCTCCGGCACCACTGGCGCGGGCTCGGCCCCCTTCGAGGCCCTCATGCTGTTCCGGAGCATGTTGATCATGCCCACCGCGAAAAGCGTATTCGGAAGATCCGCGTCAAACGCCCCGAAAATGGCGACAAAAAACAAAGGATACCCGATCCAACTGACCCCGAAGAAAATCGACGGTGCCATGAAAGGCGTCCCGCGGGCACTCTTCATCGTCCGAAAGGCCACCACGGCCAGACTGATCGCGAGGGTGAGATAGATGATCAGCCCGATGACCCCAACGAATCGGATGGACGAGATGGGGCCGCTGTGGAACCCCCCCACCAGCTGCATGTGCTCGTGATGCGTCTCGTAGAATTCCCCGGCGTCGCCGCCGACTCGCGCGCGCTGGAGCAAGTTGATCTCCCGACTCTTGAAGCCGAATCCGTCGCCCATCACCTTGTTCGAGATCACCTTGTCCGTCATCAGGGCGTCCTTCCACATCTCGAAGCGCCATTCCGACGACCCCTTGGCATCCCGCACGGCGAGGTCATTCCAGTTCCCTGGCAGGAATGACACCGCGCGCTGCACCGGGAGGGGCAATGGCACGATCTCATTGACGGCAACGAGCCCGACATAGCCTACAATCCCGATCATCGTCGCAACCATCACCGCCTTCGCCCGGCCCCAGATATAGGTGGCGATGAGGAATAGCATGGCGACCTGCACCACGATGTTCCGGAATCCGGAGACGAGAATACCCGCAAGCGCCAGTAGGAAGGCGCTACATCGAATCACGTTCATCGGATTCAGGCACCGCAGGGGAGGAGCCGTGGAATAGAGGTAAGTGAGGAGGAACACCCCGAATTGCGCATAGTGCGACACGCGACCGACATCGTTGGGATCGACCACCGCTCCGAGGGCACTCAGGTCCGGAGCCCAGTCCGAGTAAAGGTAGATGAGCTTGAAACCGAGCGACGTGTAGACGGACAGAATGCGCCCGACGGCGAGGACGAAGGCCGAGACCAGAACGTACTTGCAAAGGAGCCGCGCCCTGCCCGCGTCAATCATCTGGTTCGAGACGATGATGTAGGCAATGAGGGCCATGCCGATCTCGAAGTAGGGCCGTGCGCCTACGGATTCCGAGGCCATCGAGGCCAAACCCACCGGATTCAAGGCGAAGACCACGCCGATGTGCGCCATCATCAAGACGACGAGTGCGTCGAGCAACCCTGGTTTCATCCGCCACTTGAAGCCCCCCAACGGAGTCGAAATCACCGTCACGACCACCACGAAGATCGTGACCATGTTCCGAATGGAGAAGGGAACCCGTAACAACAGCATATTGCCGGTCCAGAACCAGAAGACGGGGAGCAGAATCCACGAATGGCTTCCTAGTTTCAGGGCCACACCGATGGCGAGGCCTGTTCCGATCACCGTGACCGCGGTTGCCGGGTCGTCGGATCCGATCGAATTGCCAACGATAATGGCAAGGATGCAGCCGAAGACGACGAGGGCGACCGAGGCGATTTGGTTGCTATTCTGCATGGGATCCCTGTTGAGCTAGGATGGGGTCTCTCGGATCCGCGTCGCTTTTCGGGAGAAGGTTTCCGGGAGAGGGCCGCATAAGTAACTTCCGTGAGGCCTGCGGGCAAGTTAAGAAATCCGGAACTCCAGCGCACCCGAGAGGGGGCCGGCATGAGGGCGCACCTGCATTCCCTCTAAGGTGTGGTGGAAACCCGTTTCCCGAGCAGGTCGATCCAGGTCCTGGCAATCTGTCCGGGTTCGAATTCCGATTCCCAAAGTCGTCTTCCCGCGACGCCGAGACGAGCCCGAAGTTCGGGCTCTCGCATCGTCCGCAAAGCGCTTGCCAAGGCATCGCGGGAAGCGTCGACAACGATCCCGCCTGCCAGTTCCTCCACCACTCCGACCCGGGTGCAGATCCAAGGTTTGCCCGCCGATGCCGCCTCCAGCAAGAACAAGGGCTGCATCTCATAGCGCGAGGAAAGCAGCGCGACATCGCATGCCATGATCGCGTCCTCCACTTCGTCCCGGGGCAGTCCGTGCAGAATGAGCAGTGAACCGGAACGCAGCGCGTCGGGAAACTGCCGCCGCAGTCCCTCCATGTATTCGTTGGAAGAACCTCCGATCATCGCCAGCACCGCACCGGGAATCGCCGCCTCGAGGAACGCTTCAGCGGCCAGACTCTGGTTTTTCGTCCTGCTATAGTTCGCCACGATCAGGAAAAGCAGCTTGCCTTCAAGAGCGTGCCGGGCCTTGAACACCTCTCCCGAGCCCTTGACGGCAGGGACCGCGTTCGGAATGCGCGACACGATCGAGGGCGCAAACAGACGGCAGAGCCACCGGTCGAAAGCCCTCGCGTAGCTCGCTTTTTTTCCAAGGACGACCAAGGCATCGATTTTTCGGAGGAGCAGAGGCATCCTAAACAGAAAAGGAAGGTAGCCGGCCCATTGGAACAGGCCGAAAGGAGGGCGACGGTTCCAGGGCACCAGATGATAGCCGAATCCGTGTCCGACGAAAACCTTGGGCACCCCGAACGCTTGCCAGCGCGAAAGCAGGTAGGCCAGCGGCCATCCGTACCAGCTCTGCAGGACGCAGACATCCGGCGCCGGCGCCTTGTTGAAATAGGCATCCAACTCCTTCACTTCGCCTTCCAGCGGGCTGCGCACGCTCACGTTCCCGCGAATGTCGAATCGCCGCACCCTGATGCCGTCCAATTCTTCCTCGCTAGCCTGCCCTTCCCCCCGGGTGGTGACCAGCGTAACGTCCCACCCGCCGTCCCGCGCCGCCGCCGCCATCCGGCTGGTCGCGATCGCGACCCCATCGAGATTGGGCAGATAGGTGAATGAGAGAATGAGGAGCCTTTTCATTCCCGCGCTTTTCGGAACATCGCCCAATGAGAATGCCCCCGCTTCAAATGCAGGCGGTCTCCGCCCAACGCTCGGAAGGCCTTGGCCAATATCTTGATCGCAGTGAGCCGAGCGGATGACGCGGACAGTCCCAAGGCCGCACGGGTCTCGAAATCAAGGCTCGCGTAATGGCGGATTTCCGCACCGGTCAGCCCGTCCGCTCCATAGAGTTCCATTTCCATCCCGCACGCCACCCCCAATCGAATAAGGTCGGAACGACGCCAACGACTGATGTGGTGCGGCGGCCACTGGTAGGGGCTGAAATTCGCCAGGCCGGGTACTCCACACTCGTTCGGAACCGCGACGAAGATCCGCCCCCCCTTTTCCAGCATGTCCCGCGCCTTGGAAATCACGGAGATCGGGGCGGGCACGTGTTCGATGACCTGGAAGAGCGCGATGAAGTCGAACTTGCCGCTGGCAACCGGGACGTCATCGAGATAGCCCACCACAATTTCGTGGCCCCTGGCGCGCGCCGCCTCGACGGCCGGACGATTCAATTCCGTTCCAAAGGTTTCGCACCCGTTCGCCTTCGCCAGGTCGAGGAACGCTCCCCGTCCGCAGCCGACATCCAGGATTCTCCGAAAACCTCGCTCGCTCGCGACTCGGGCCGCGACACGGAACTCCTCTTTGTCTCCATTGTAATAGGTGGGGTCTTCCAGGGCCTCGTAGAAGGCGCCGGAGCCCGCCGTGTCGGGGGGAAAGGCTCGGAATCCACAGGACTGGCAGGCCCGCAGCGCGACCGCCTCCGATCCCAACTCGCGCTCCAGCAGGGATTCCAGTCCTTCGCGCCCGCAGACGGACCAAAGGCGGGCCAGCGCCGCGGAGGTCAGTTCGGCAACGACCGACGACTCGTGCGAGCCGCACAAAAGGCAATGGTAGGGGTCTCGGCGCATCATTTCCTCTCCTGGTTGGCGGTCGCCTCGACTCCTCGTTTTGGAAGCCATGCCAGGAACCCCCCAAGGGCCTGCGCCCGGACTTCCCTGTCGGTGGCAACGACAAGTATGACAAGGGATCCCACCGCGCTCAGCCCGAGACTCACCGTGAGATCAATCCATTCACCCGACCACCGAACGCTTTCCCTGACCACGAGGATCAGCGCAATCAGGCACGTTCCCAGCGAGAGGGGTACCTTCCAGGATTCCCAAAGCACCCGCAGGCTCCTTCCCCGGCGGCGAAAGTAGTGTGGAAACACGCAGAGGGCCGCGAGCACGTTCGCGCCGAACATCGCCGCGGGAACCGATGTGCGCCCGATAGGCCCGTGCAGCAGAGCGAGGAGCAGCACGAAGAACAACACTTCGAGCATTGGAGCGAACCGGATGATCCGAACCGCTTTCTCGGTGTAGGCGTAAGTATTGATGCAGCGGAAAATCCCACTGCTGGCAAGCCAGAGTCCGAGGAACAGGTTATCGAGGTGATCCCAATGGAGCACGCCCTTGGTCCAGAGGGCGAGGAAGGCCGGATTTCCAGCGACGACGAAGGCGCCGAAAATGACCGATGCCGTGGCCGTGACGTTGAGGAGCTGTGAAAATCGCCGCTCCAGCGCTTCGTGCTCTCCTTTGAACTGAAGCGTCGATAGAGGGACGATCGCGAGTTCGGTCAACTTGCTTCCGATGGCCACCGCGAGCATCGTCATCTTCATGGCCCCCGAAAAGTCGGCCACGTCGCCGAGGCCGAACATCCGCGTCAGCACGAGGAGAGGAAGCAGACCCAGCACCTGGGCTCCGAGCAGCCAGATGAAGCCATCTTTGGCGAATGAGGTCATCTCCCGGAGTTTCGTCCGATCAAAGTGCCCGCGAATCTTCGGGAAGAGGTTCCGCCTTACGAGCACCACGAACAGGAACAGCCCCGAGGACAGAACGCCGAATCCGCCGGCGATGAGGAAGCTGTAGACTCCCACTCCGGCCCGCAGGGCGATCAAGAGGGCGGCCATCGAGACCAGCGAGGAGACCACGGTGCCGAACGCTATCATATGCTGGAGGTTCGCCGCCAGAAGCGGCGAGGCGATGCCCCGCGCAACGAAGGATACGAGAAGGACGCCGCCTTGTCCGATGAGGAGGTTGCGGAATTCCACCTGCCGAAGCGGGTTCGCGTCGGCAAGGAGTCCCGACGCGAGAAAACCCATGGCCGCCGACGCCAGAAGCATCAGGACTCCCATCGCCGCGAAGAGGGTCACCCCGATCCTGAATCCGTCCGCGAACGATTGCTCGTCACGGTGGCGGTAATCGATGATGAAGCGGGAGAGGGTGCCCGACAGTCCGAAATCCATCAGGCTCAAATAAAGGGCGATCTGGACGACAAGGTTCCATACGCCAAACTGCTCTTTGGAGAGATAATCAACCGACCACCGGATCGCGAACAGGGAATACAGCGTCGCGCTCGCCAGCGCGACGTAGTTCGCCACGAGGGCCTGTACATACCGCAAGCGGTTGGTTGCCATTGAGATAGCCTGATTTCAGCTTCCGTGCCGTTTCCTTCGGCGACGGAGCTTCGTTTGCGTCAGTTTCGCACGCGCCCGTCCCCTCGGTCGAGGAGGCGCCGGAAATCGGCGTAAGCGTCCGCGAGTCCCTCCTCCAGCCCGACGAGGGGCCGCCAGCCAAGGGCCCGAATCCGCCCATCGTCCAAGAGCTTTCTGGGAGTGCCGTCGGGTTTCGAGGGATCGGTGCGGATTTCGCCCTTGAAACCGACGACGCGGGCGATCATTCCTGCCAATTCGAGGATGGGAATATCCTCGCCGGTACCCACGTTGACCCAGTCCGGCGGATTCGCCAGCGCGAGTAGTCTCAGGCAGGCATCGGCGAGATCGTCCACGTGAAGGATCTCGCGGCGAGGCGTTCCAGTGCCCCAGACGACCGTCTCGGCGGCACCCGATGCCTTGGCCTCGTGGAAACGACGGATAAGGGCGGGAATAACATGGGAATTCTCGGGGTGGTAGTTGTCGCCGGGACCGTAGAGGTTTGTCGGCATGGCCGAGTGGTAGGTAACCCCATACTGCTTCCGGTAGTACTGGCAAAGCTTGAGACCGGCGATTTTCGCCACGGCATAGGCTTCGTTGGTAGCTTCCAGGGGGCCGGAGAGAAGGCAGTTCTCGGGTATCGGCTGTGGCGCGGCCTTCGGGTAGATGCAGGAACTGCCGAGGAAGAGAAGCCGCTCGACACCCGCCTGGAAGGCGGCATGGATGCAGTTGGCGGCTATCATGAGGTTCTCGTAGATGAATTCCGCGGGATACGTGCTATTGGCGTGGATTCCTCCGACCCTGGCTGCCGCGATGATCGCGATGGCTGGCTTTTCCCGTTCGAAATAGTCCCTCACCTGGGCCTGTTCGGTGAGATCCACACGGGAACGGTCCTCGGTGAGGACGTTCGGGAAACCCTCGGACTTGAACCGCCGGACGAGCGCGCTTCCGACCATTCCTCGATGTCCGGCGATGAATATCCTGTCGTCTGCTTTCATTCGAAGCGTGCCACTCCTGGCGCTCAGGCCCTTGAAGCCCGGATTTCAGCGCCGGGTTTCTCCTGGCGGGCCAGTTCGAGGTCTGCCTCAACCATAATCTTCACCAGCTCCTTGAACCGCACTTTCGGCTCCCAGCCGAGCTGCTTCTTTGCCTTCGAGGGGTTTCCGATGAGGAGTTCGACTTCAGCGGGGCGCTCGTAGCGCTTATCGTGTTCGACATATTCCTCCCAGTCCATGTCGAGGGCACCAAAGGCTTCCTGGCAGAATTCCTTCACGCTATGAGTCTCGTTCGTGGCCACAACGTAATCGTCGGGATTCTCCTGCTGGAGCATGATCCACATCATCTCGACGTAGTCCTTGGCATAACCCCAGTCGCGCTTGGCGTCGAGGTTTCCGAGGTACAGCCTGTCCTGAAGGCCCATCTTGATCCGGGTGGCGGCACGGGTGATTTTCCGGGTCACGAAGGTCTCGCCGCGGCGCGGGGATTCGTGGTTGAAGAGAATGCCGCTGCTGGCATGAAGCCCATAGGATTCGCGGTAGTTCACGGTCAGCCAGTGGGCGTAGACCTTGGCGCAGGCATAGGGGGAGCGGGGCCAGAAAGGGGTCGTCTCGACCTGGGGCACCTCCTGCACCTTGCCGAACATTTCGGAGGACGAAGCCTGATAGTAACGGACTTTTCCGACAAGCCCGGCCTCGCGGATGCACTCGAGGATGCGTTGCGCTCCCAGTCCGACGATGTCACCGGTGGATTCCGGAATGTCAAACGAGACCCGCACGTGACTCTGCGCTCCAAGATTGTAAACCTCGTCGGGGCGCAACTCATAGAGCAGCTTCACCAGGGCTACCGAGTCGGTCAGGTCGCCATAGTGGAGGAACAGACGGGCCGTTTCCTGATGCGGATCCGCATAGAGATGATTGATGCGCTGGGTATTGAAGGAGGATGAGCGGCGGACGATGCCATGGACTTCATAGCCTTTTTCGAGGAGAAGTTCGGCTAGATACGATCCGTCCTGACCGGTGATGCCCGTGATGAGTGCTTTCTTCATGAAATAGTGCCCGCAGGTATGCGCCATGCAGCGCAAAGGTCAAGTGCGGGAGGAACGGCGCGAAATCAAGCGCCGCGACGGCGGCGGCGGACGAGCCACAACGGTGCGAGGGCAAGGAGCGCCATCACACTCGGCTCAGGCACTGCGGTCGGAGCGAGTATCTGCTCCCGGTAGACGGTCAGATCGGTGGCGTAGGTCGCCGCACCAAAAGGTGCTCCCTCCGGAGTCCATTTTTCGGGCGGAAGCGCCCCGGGCCCCACGGCCTCAATGATCCCTGCCAACTCCCATCCGCTGCCGCGTTCGACGAAAACCGCACCCCCGGAATCGCCCCCACCCGCCTGGGCTTCAAGTGCGAGGGCTTCTCCGTCATTGAAGATCGTCGCAAAGACAAGAACGTCCCCATCAGGCGTCCGATAGGTGAGCCCGCCTGCCTCGACAAGGTTTTCTCCCCAGTTGGCGGTACCTTGACTCGAAGGTTCGGGGGTCCGAGTGCGGTAGCCCGGCACGGTATCCAGCAGCGTGCGTCCCCCTTCCCGCATCTTGCCATGGCCGGCAAGGATTACTCTTTCGCCGCCGAAAGGGGGCCTAGCGGCTATTTTGAGTTCAGGAAGATTCGGCATTCCCTCGAGACGGATGAGGACAAGATCGCTTTTGGGGTCGAGACCCGTCCAGGAGGGATTTCGCATTCGCACGGTCCGCTTCGGGTCGAAGTCGAACGCGTCCCCGAGGAACCAGACACGGTCCTCGCCACGGCCCCGGTAACCGTGGAAGGAGGAAAGGACGAGTCCTTTGCCCAGGTAAACCGCGGATCGCGGAGTTTCGGCGGAAAAGTATCCTACGTTGTCAAGATAGGGAGCGTGAATCGGATCGGGCATGCCCGTGTCAATGGGCGAGAGGGATTCTCGAACGACGACGGCGGAAAGGGTCGCAACCGTTATCGAATGCACTGCGAGCGCGAGGAGGATCGGATTCTGGTTTCCCACGGAATTCTCGGCACCGCCAAGGGTGAGGGTCTGGATGATTCCTCAAATCGATAGCGGCAGCCAGAATTATTGTAATACAGTAGTTATGGGGAAACAATAGATATTCAATGTTTCTTGATATTTGACATTCTGAGGAAATAGCGCGACGCGTCGGGGCATGCTGCCGCCCCCGGTCGAATGTCACGCGACGCGGACAAAACCGTCAGAGGAAGAGAAGGCTTCGCAGAAGTCGAACGCCTCGGGATCATGTTGTAGCCGACGCGGAAGGAAGAAGGGCGCCGGACCTTGGTGCGCTAGGAAAGGGAGGGAGGAGGGGGGAGAATCGCTGTCATTTCTTGCCGGTTCGAGGGAGGGCGAATTCCCGCGCGTTGCGGGAATTCCTGAGCGCGTGGGAGGGAGCCTCGATTTCATGCAGGCCTCCTAGAAAGTCAATGAGGAGTCTCACCCGCTCGCCGCCCTCGCGAACGTGAGTGACGATGCCTGAAAAGCCCCGGAACGGGCCGCTGGCGACCTCGGTCTCATCGCCGACAAGCGGCTGAAGCCGAATCTCCTGCACCAGTTCGCCCCTCATTTCAGTGCGGATGGCGTTCAGGGCTTCTTCGGGTAACTCGGCAAGCTTCCCGCCGAACTGGAGGACCCGCGCTACCGCTTGGGCATAGGAAACCGCCCTCAAGCTTTGCGTCACGTCGAACTTCGCGAAAACATAGCACGGGAACAACGCCTCGCGGAACCAAACGACTCCCCGCGAGAGGGAGCGCTGGATACGAAGGAAGGGACAATAGGTCTCCAGACCTGGAAGCTGATCGAGACTCGCCGCCGCGACGTGCTCGGACTTCGGGCGCGTCTGCACGCAATACCACCGCCGCTCGCCGGATTCGGCAGGAGCGGGATGGGGGGGCGAAGGTGCGGGATCGGAAGAGGGAGCGAAAGACATGGATCGCCGGTCGGTTCAGGAGAAAAACTTTTCCACGACGCTCATTAGACTCCCGCCCTTCGAGAGCCAGTGTTCGATCTGACCGATCCGTTGCGCGCGAAAGGCGGCGCCATCCGACTCATCCGCTTCAGCAAGGTCACGCAGGGCCGCGACTCTGATTACGCCGCTTTCCATATGAGGAGTCAGGGCGCCGCGGACAAAGCCGCCGACGAGTTCCTTGAGGGACGTTTCGGCGACATAATGGTCACGCCGTTCACCCGGCACGTATTCGGGCTTCACCGCACCGAGATTCCGCAGGAATCGCAGTCCCTGGCTCGCCGAACCCCGGCTGATTCCCAGACGCTCCACAAGCGTATCCAGTGCCACAGGCTCGGGCGTGATGAAAAGCATCCCATAGATCTCACCAATCGATTTCGGGAGGCCGAGTACCTGGACACCCCGGATGAACAAATCGATTACCTGAATCTCGATTTCCCCAAGGGGAAAGATCCTTCGACTGGATTCGACTTCAACGGGCATGCGGCGTTCGATAGTCGAGGGTACCCTTTTGTTCAAATATTAATGAACAATTAGATTCAATTTTCCTGATTATCATTAAGTGCGAATCACTTTCGGCGCTAAGGCCGCATCGATTCGGTCAATGTTCTGGATGCTGATTTTCGATTTGGCCATTTCCCCCGGGACGCGCATCTTGCGGCCAGCAATGACTCCTCCCTCCACTTCCACTCACGCGCCCTATCCCTTCGAACGCCGCCGCCTCTGGGTGGTGACCCTCGTCGCGATGGGAGTGCCGACGGCGGCAGCCTTGGCTTACTTCGTCTTGTTCAAGGAAAGCAAGGTGGCCCAGCCGATCTACGGGGCTACCAAATTCTTCGAGATTCTCTGGCCCTTCGCGGCGGCGATCCTCATTCTCCGGCGTGCCTTAGCCTGGAGGGAAAGGCCGCTGCGACACCATCTCGCCGCCGTTCCCCTCGGTCTCGGCGTTGGCTTCTCCATCGCGTGTGTCATGGCGGTCTGGATGGTGTCCCCCTACGCGTCCCTGGTCGAGCAGGCGGCCCCCTCGGTAAAGTCAAAGGTCGATTCCCTGGGCTTCGCCGATCAATTCATCCCCTTCGCGCTCTTTGTGACCGTCGCGCACTCGTTCATGGAAGAATTCTACTGGCGCTGGTTCGTGTATGGCAATTTGCGACATCTCGTCCCTGGACAGCGCGCCCACTTCCTCGCCGCCTTCGCCTTCGCCGCCCACCATCTGGTCGTGACCAGCCAGTTCTTCCCCTTTCCCCTCGCTCTCTTCTTCGCCTCCTGCGTCGCGGTCGGAGGCTACCTCTGGAGCCAACTCTACGAGCGGCAGAACAGCCTCGCCGGCGCCTGGGCCAGCCACCTGATCGTCGATGCCGGGCTCATGGTGATCGGATGGCATTTGCTTCACCTCTAAGGTAAAATCACACGCCACTGCTTGAGACGGGCCAACAACCACACAAATCACTCATTTACAACGAATAACACGTAAAAATGCGGGGCGAATCCGGTTGACGCGGCGGGCATTTTCCGGTAATCTTTGAATGACTCCAATCTCTGTCCTCCTGCCGGACTGTTCCTTCTTCCTCTGGGGGCATCCCCCAATCCCCGGAGGCCACTCTCGTGACCGTTCAGGCACTTGGACGCTCCCCCTCGATCCACCCCTAGAACGCCACGTCCATGAAAAACCGTCTGCTTACCCCCGTCCTGACCGCCCTCCTCGCCCTCGTTGCCTTCATTGCGCCGGCTTCCGCAGTGCCCCCGACCCGGGAGGAACTCACCAGAACTTACAACGCGGGTGTCGCGGCCTTTCAGAAGGAAGATTTCGCGACCGCCGAACGCCAGTTCCGCAAGATCCTGCAACATGTCCCGCAGCACCCGCAGTCCCGGAAATATCTCATCGATATCGAGCGCAAGCGCTCAGCGGAAGCGAATATACCCCCCTTGCAAAAGGAACTCTCAAAACTCATCGTCCCCGAAATCCGCGTCGATGAGGTCACCCTTGAGGATTTTGTCGCTCTCGTAAGCATGAAGGTGAAGGAACTTACCGAGGGCAAGACGGTCCCCAACTTTGTCTTCCGCCCCTCGACACCGGAGATGACCGACCGCCTCGTCACCCTGACGCTCACCTCGATACCCGCCAGCGAGCTTATCCGGCAGGCGGGTCAGATCACCGGCACCAAGTTCACCTACGAGAAGTTCGCCATCGTTGTCACCTCGGCGAAAACCTCTGCCGTTGACCCGGAAACGGCCGCAGCCCTCGATGCGGCCGCGAAGATTTCGGGAGAATAGTTTCATTTTCCCCACACCTCCCACCTTCCGCGCTCAGGATCTTGGACTCCGCCAAACCGACCCTGGCCCTCGTCACCGGAGGCAGCGGGGATCTCGCCTCGGCCATCGCCAGCACCCTCACGGCGGCCGGCTTCACGGTGCATGCGCCGGGTCGCGAGGCACTCGACGTCACTTCGGCTCCGTCGGTCACGCGCTACTTCCGCGAGAGTCTTCCCGCCCCCCCCGATCTCCTGGTCCTCTGCGCCGGCCTCCTCCGCGACGCTCCCTTCACCCGGATGGGCGAAAGGGACTGGGACGCCGTGCTTGATGGGAATCTGCGAGGCAGCTTCCTTTGCGCCCGGGAGGCCTTCCGTGGTATGCTTCGCCGCCGCAGCGGTCACATCATCGGGATCGGCTCCTACTCCGCGCTCTCAGGCCCCGTCGGCCAAGTGAACTACGCTGCCGCGAAGGCCGGACTCATCGGGCTCATCCATTCGCTCGCCCGCGAGGGAGGGAGTCGCGGCGTCCGTGCGAATTGCGTCCTTCCCGGGTTCCTCGAAACACGCATGACCCGCGACCTTCCGCCGGAGAGCGTCCAGCGCGCGCTCGAGTCCCACGTTCTCGGCCGTTTCAATACTCCCGAGGATGCCGCGCGCTTCATCGTCTTCCTCGACGGCATGACCCATGTTTCGGGTCAGGTTTTCCAGCTCGACAGCCGGGTCAGGCGCTGGACTTGAAAACGGTCGTCCGGGAACGTATCCTTTTGG
>JAHEDC010000129.1 GCA_024641425.1 Verrucomicrobiales bacterium
TGGCGGTCCTCATCACCTTCATCGCGATGAAGCAGTTCGGAGTCGATGCCAACATCGTCGCCCTCTCGGGCATCGCCATCGCCATCGGCACCGTGGTCGATGTCGGCATCGTCCTCACCGAAAACATCCTCAAACACCTCGACGAGGCCCCGCCTGAGAAATCGCGCGCCACCGTGATCTACGAGGCCGTCACCGAGGTCGCTTCGGCCGTCACCACCTCGGTCGCGACGACGGTCGTGAGTTTTCTGCCCGTCTTCACCATGACGGGAGAAGCCGGCCGCCTCTTCCGCCCCCTCGCGTTCACCAAGACCTTCGCCCTCATCGCGTCGATCATCGTCGCCCTCACGATCATCCCGCCCATCGCGCATCTTCTCTTCAAGCGGAAGTGGCGCTTCGCCCCGAAGCGCCGCGCCTCGCTGCTCATCAACCTCGCCTTCGCCCTTGCCGTCATCGTCACGCTGGCCCGCGACTGGATGCCGCTGGGACTTGACCACGCCGTGCTCTCGAACATCCTCTTCGTGGTCCTCATCATCGGAGGCCTCCTCGTCGTGTTCCGCCTGTTCGAGCATTTCTACGCTCCCGTGCTTTCGTGGTGCCTCCGCCATAAGGCCCTCTTCCTGTCGATTCCGCTCCTCTTCCTCTTCCTCGCGGTGATGATCTGGCAGGGGGCTCCAAAGATCCTCGGCTTCGTTCCCGACGGCATCCGAAACACCCGCCTCTTCGCCGATCTCGAAGACAAGTTCCCCGGACTCGGACGCGAATTCCGCCCCGCGCTCGACGAGGGATCCTTCCTCTTCATGCCGACCGTCAGCCCGCACGCCTCGATCGAGGAATCCCTCGACACCCTTCGCAAGCTCGATGCCGCGATCTCCGGCATACCGGAGGTCTCCCGCGTCGTCGGGAAAATCGGCCGCAGCGAGTCGCCACTCGATTCCGCCCCCATTTCGATGGTCGAGTCGGTGGTGAATTACCTGCCGGAGTTCGCCAGCGACGAGAAGGGCCGCGCCTTGCGTTTCAAAACCGACAAGGAAGGCAACTTCGTCTACGAGAAGGGCGAACGCGTGCCCGACAAGCGTGGCAAACCCTTCCGCCAATGGCGACCGCACATCAAGAGCCCGGACGACATCTGGACCGAGATCGACAAGGTCGCCCGGATTCCCGGTGCGACCGGCGCGCCGAAGCTGCAGCCGATCGAAACCCGCCTCGTCATGCTTCGCACCGGCATGCGCGCGCCGATGGGGATCAAGATCACGGGGCCATCGCTGGAAATCATCGAGAAGTTCGGCCTTGATCTCGAGCGTCTCCTCCGCGGCGGCAAAGTGCCCGGGCTCGCAGTCTCGACGGTCAATGCCGACCGCATCGTCGGGAAGCCGTATCTCGAAGTCGTCCCCGACCGCGAGGCCGCGAAACGTTACGGGCTGAATATCGCCGACATCCACCAGACGCTCCAGATGGCTGTCGGCGGCATGGTCGTCTCCACCACCGTGGAGGGACGCAACCGCTACGGTGTGCAGGTACGCTATGCCCGCGAGAAGCGCGATTCCATCGAGGCCCTCGAGAACACGCTCATCACGAGCGCCGAGGGAGCCATGGTGCCGCTTTCGCAGTTGGCGACAATTCGCTATGTGAAGGGACCGCAGGTCATTAAGGCCGAGGACACCTCCCTTACCGGCTATCTTACCTTCGGCTCCGACCCGGGTTACGCGGAAGTCGATGTCGTCGAGGCCGCGCAGGCGTATTTAAAGGCAAAGGAGGACGCGGGCGAACTGATCCGTCCTCCCAACGTCGGCTACAAGTTCGCCGGCAACTACGAGGCCGCGCTGGAATTCAACCGCACCCTCGCCGTCATGCTCCCGCTCTGCCTGATGTCGATCTTTCTCCTCCTCTATCTCCAGAACAAGTCGGTCAAGACCACGCTCATCATCTTCTCCGGCGTGGCCGTCGCCTGGTCGGGCGGGTTCCTCATGCTCTGGCTCTACGGGCGGCCCGGCTTCCTCGATTTCTCCCTTTTCGGAATCAACCTCCGGCAATTGTTCCAGATCCATCCGATCAATCTCTCCACCGCGGTCTGGGTCGGTTTCATCGCCCTCTTCGGCATCGCCACCGACGACGGTGTCGTCATTGCGACCTATCTCCGGCAGAAGTTCAACACCTTGAAACCGACGACGATTGCCGAAATCCGCGAAGCGACGCTTGAAGCGGGCAAGCGCCGTGTGCGACCCTGCCTCATGACCACTGCCACCACCGTGCTCGCCCTTCTGCCCGTCCTCACCTCCACCGGGCGCGGCTCCGATATCATGGTGCCAATGGCGATTCCCGTCTTCGGCGGGATGACCATCGAGCTGATGACCATGTTTGTCGTGCCCACCCTTTTCTGCGCCGGCCAGGAATGGAAACTCCGGAAGAACGCCCGAACCTTGGATCCCTCATGACGCTTTTCCGACTTTCCATCTGCCTTTCCGCCAGCGCCCTCGGCCTCGCCGGTTGCAAGTCGGTCCCGCCTCCGACGGATAGCCCGACTTCCGCATCGACGCCCGCCCTCGTTGCCCCGGAACCCTACTCCGTTTCCGGAAACGCCGGCCCCGACGAACTCGCCGCCCTCGGCGTCGAGCGCCATCCTTCCGTGAAGGCAGCGGAAGCGAAAGTCCGACGGATGTTGGCCAAGGTGCCGCAGGCGAAGGCCCTTCCCGATCCCAAAATCCGCTTCTCCGGCGGTTCGATGGCGGAAACGGCGGCGGGCCGGGTCGATTGGATGACCGGGGTCGAGCAGGCTTTGCCATTCCCGGGAAAACTCCGGGCCATGGCCGCCGCCGCCGGGAAGGAAGCCGAGGCCGCCGCCGCCGAACTCGAGATGGCGCGCCTCGAAATCGCGGAGCAGATTCGTTCGACCTACTGGGACTACTTCCTTGCCGTTCGCACCACGGCCATTACCTCGGAAACGAAACAGGCCCTTGGCCTGATACGCGAATCGATCGACGCGCGGGTCGCCACGAACGCCGCGGCCCAGAACGACCAGCTCCGCATCGCGACGGAATTCGGAAAGCTGGAAAAAGCCCTCGTCGAAGCCCGGCAGGCGGAACGTTCGGCCAAGGCGAGGCTCAATGCGCTCCTCAACCGCCCGGGGGATACGCCCCTGCCCTCGCCCGCATACCGGATGGATCGTCAGCGCGGCGAGCTGAACGCCCTTCTGGCCAAGGCCGAAGCCAGCCATCCCTCGGTCGCCGCCGCCGAAGCCCAGGTCGAGGCCTTTCGCCACCGACTGGAAAGCGCGCGCCTCGACCGCTATCCCGACTTCCTCCTCGGCGTCCAACACGCCGCGATTTCCGATAGCGGTCTCGCGATGTCCGCCAACGGACGCGACCAGATCTTCGGCACTCTCGGGATCTCGCTTCCCCTCTGGCAGGCCCCGCGCCGCGCGAAGGTAGAGGAAGCCACCGCTGGCATCGAGGAATCGACCGCGCGTGTCGCCGCCGCCCGCGCGAACCTCCGCTTCCGCGTCGAGGACGCCTGGGTGCGCGCGAAGTCCGCCGACGAACTCATCCGTCTCTTCGACAAGCAGATCCTTCCCGAATCGAAACAGGCCTTCGACCTCATCCTTACCGGTTACTCGGCGGGCACCGATTCCTATGTCGACGTCCTCGACGGCTGGCGGAGCTGGCTCGGTTTCCAGTTCCAACAGGCCGCCAACCAGGCCCAGCTCGGCAAAGCCATGGCCGCGCTCAAGAGTGCCACCGGCGAAGGATCCTAACATTGCAAGACCATGAAACGCCCGCCTCTCTCCACGCTGACAATTCCCGTCACCCTCCTGGTCGTCTTCCTGATCGGCTGGTACGTGGGACTCCCCGCGGCAAAGCAGGATGCCGAGTCCGAATCCGGGTCGATCTGGACATGCTCGATGCATCCGCAGATCCGCCAGCCGAATCCCGGACTTTGCCCGATCTGCGCGATGGCATTGATTCCCCTTGGTGAAGAGGGTGGCGCGGGCGGTGGCCTCCGCGAGATCTCCGTCAACGCCGAAGCCTCCGCACTGATGGATCTCCGCGTGAGCCCGGTTCTCCGCCAGTCGGCGGCGGCGCATGTCGATCTCTTCGGAAAGATCGCCTACGACGAACGCAACGTAACGACGACGACCTCCCGGATGGGAGGACGGCTCGACCGCTTCTACATCGACTACACGGGAACCGAGGTGCGCGAGGGCAACCACATCGCGGAGATCTACAGTCCCGAATTGTTCGTCGCCCAGCAAGATCTCATCAAGGCGGTCGCCGGGGTCGAGCGGGCGCGCGGCGACGGCACGGCGGCGGCGGTCGACACCCAGCAGAGATTGCTGCGTTCTGCCCGCGAACGGCTCCGCCTGCTCCAGTTCTCCGAGGAAGAGATCAACGCCATCGAAAAAAGGGATGAGCCCAATGAGACCGTCACTATTAGCGCCAAGCAGGAAGGCGTGGTGACAAAGCGGTATGTCGTCGAGGGCACTTATGTGAAAACGGGAGACCCCCTTTTCGCGGTTGCCGGATTGAATTCCGTCTGGCTCAACCTCGAAGCCTACGAGAGCGACCTCCAATGGCTCAAATTCGCGCAAGACGTCGCCTTCAAGGTTGAGGCCATCCCCGGAGAAACCTTCCACGGTCGCATCGCCTACATTGATCCGGAACTTGATCCCCTGCGCAGGGTGGTGAAGGTGCGCGTCAACGTTCCCAACGAGAAGCGCCTCCTGAAGCCGGGGATGTTCGCCCGCGCCACCGTCGACGCGAAGGTCTCCGCCGATAGACGGGTGATCGACCCCGGGCTAGCCGGCAAATGGATCAGCCCGATGCATCCGGAGATCATGAGCGACGAACCCGGCAAATGCTCGATCTGCGGCATGGATCTCGTCCCCGCCGAGGAATTGGGCTTCATCGCCAGGGCGGATGAAGGCGCGCATGGCGAACCCTTGCTCGTGCCCGCCACCGCGGTTCTCCGAACGGGCAACCGGGCCGTCGTCTATGTAAGGGTGAATGCCGTTCCGGATCCCAAATTCGAGGGACGGGAGATCGGGATCGGCCCGCGGGTCAGCGACTATTTCGTGGTCGATTCCGGCCTGACCGAGGGTGAGCTGGTGGTCACGCGCGGGGCCTTCAAACTCGACTCGGAGCTGCAGATCCGGGCAAGGCCCTCGATGATGAACCGCAATGCCGGCTTGGTCGAAGAGCCTGCCGTCGAGGCGGAATCCGCACTGCTCGGACAGTGGAGTTCCGTGCCGAGGGCCCTCGGGGGACTGGCCCGGGCAGCCGAAGCCGGAGACGCCGCGGGAGCGAAAGAGACGATGGCCGCGATGGAGAAAACCATCGAGGCGATCTCCGTGGAATCCCTCGCGCCGATCACCGCCGAGAGGTGGAAGGAATTCTCCGCAAGAATCCTGAACGCCCTGGCTTCCGCGCTCTCCAAAGATCCCTCGCTCGCTTTCGACATCGTCCGGCGGTCCATCGAGGAAGCGGGACAGTTTCTCGGCCTCCCCTATCAGCCGGTCATGGTGGACGTGGCCTCTTCGGAGCAGATTGCTGAGCTTCGAGTCGCCCTCGATGCCTATTTCCCTTTTGTCGCCGCGCTGGCGGCGGACGATCTGGCCGCTGCCATCAAGCAACGCGGCCTCCTGGAACCCGCGCTCGTTACCTTGGAAATCGAGACAAAGGAACTCGCGACCGCGGAGGACATCGCCGCCCTGCGAGCCGCGCTCAAGCCCCTGACGGAAGCGCTGACCGCGAAGGTGAGGCAAGGCGGTCTCGATCAGGTCGGCAACGCGTATGTCGCGCATTGCCCGATGGCCTTCAAGGGCGAGGGCGCGGATTGGCTGTCTCCGGGAAAGGACATCGCGAATCCCTATTTCGGGGCCAGCATGTTGAACTGCGGAGAGATCAGCGACACCCTCTCGTCGGATGCGACTCCTGCCTCCGCGATCGACAGTGGAGGGAAGCAAAATCCTGACCACACCGATCACCCGCATTAATCCGGCGTTTCCCCTTGATGACCGAACACGACGAACATTCCTGCTGTCACTGCCAAGGCGATCACGAGACCGCACACGGTGAATCGAAGGCCCTGCCCGGCCAGTACACCTGTCCGATGCATCCCGAGGTCATCTCGGACACGCCGGGCGATTGCCCGAAGTGCGGGATGGCCCTGGAGATCGTGGGGGCGGGATCGGCGGAGGCGGACGAACACGCGCAGCGGGAGATCCGCGAGCTGTCGCGCAAGTTCTGGATCGGCGCCGCGCTGGCACTGCCGGTCTTCATTCTCGCCATGGGCGGAATGATTCCAGGCTTCCCGCTTGGGGAATGGATTCCGAAGCACGTTTCGAAATGGATCGAGTTCGCGCTCGCCACGCCGGTCGTGCTCTGGTGCGGCCGCATCTTCTTCGTGAAGGGCTGGCGCTCGGTCCTGAGCCGGAACCTGAACATGTTCACCTTGATCTCGATTGGGGTCGGGGTCGCCTACCTCTATAGCGTGGTGGCCGTCCTCTTCCCCGGGCTCTTTCCGGATTCGCTGAAAATGCATGGCGAGGTCGGTCTCTACTTCGAAGCCGCCGCCGTCATCACCGTGCTTGTCCTGCTCGGGCAGTTGTTGGAGACGAAAGCGCGCAGCCGCACCGGCGCGGCAATTGGTGCCTTGTTAGGACTCGCGGCGAAGACGGCGCGTCGCGTCGATGCCGACGGAAACGAGGAAGAGATCGCGGTCGAGGACATCCGCAGGGATGACCTGCTGCGCGTGCGTCCCGGCGAGAAGATTCCAACCGACGGCGTGGTCGTCGAGGGAGCCAGCAACGTGGAGGAAGCGATGCTCACCGGCGAGCCGGTGCCGGTGCGGAAAGCGGCTGGCGACACGGTCATCGGGGCCACGCTGAACCAAACCGGTTCGTTCGTCATGCGAGCGGAAAAGGTCGGCGCCGAAACCCTGCTTTCGCAGATCGTGCATCTCGTCGCGGAAGCCCAGCGGAGCCGCGCGCCGATCCAGAAGACGGCGGACAAGGTCGCGGGCTACTTCGTCCCCATCGTGCTTCTCGCCGCCGTGATCACCTTCATCGCGTGGGCGATCTGGGGTCCCGAACCCGCCCTCGCCTTCGCCGTCATCAATGCCGTCTCCGTCCTCATCATCGCCTGCCCCTGCGCCCTTGGATTGGCCACGCCGATGTCGATCATGGTCGGCGTGGGACGGGCCGCTCGAGAGGGCATTCTGGTCAAGAACGCCGAGGCCATCGAGATGACGGAAATGGTCGATTGCCTGCTGACGGACAAAACCGGCACTCTTACCGCCGGTGCGCCCAAGGTGACGGCCACGAAAACCGCCGAGGGCGTGGAGGCGGAACACCTTCTGCGCCTCGCCGCCGCGCTCGAATCCCAGAGCGAGCATCCGCTCGCGAAGGCGATCCTCGCCGAAGCAGCAGAAAGGAATATCACGGTCCCGAAGGTCGCGGACTTCGAGAGCACGACCGGCGGCGGCGTCTCGGGCACCGTCGAGAGCACGCGCGTTCTCGCCGGAAAGCAGGCCTTTCTCACCGACGCCGGTGTCGTCATTCCCGAGTCGCTCGTGAACTCGGCGGAATCGATGCAGAACGAAGCGCAGAGCGTGGTCTGGATCGCAGCCGATGGAAATGCAGTGGGGGTGTTCGGCATTTCCGATCCCATCAAAGCAAGCACTCCGGAGGCAATCAAGGGCCTGCACGCACTCGGCATCGAGGTCATCATGGCCACCGGCGACAACGCGAAGACGGCGGCGGCCGTCGGAAAAAAGCTCGGCATCAACCAGGTGAGGGCCGGACTTTCCCCGGAGGACAAGATCGCCCTCGTGAAGGAACTCAAGGCAGCAGGCAAGACGGTCGCGATGGCCGGCGACGGGATCAACGACGCCCCGGCCCTCGCCGAGGCGCAGGTCGGCATCGCGATGGGCACCGGCACCGATGTCGCCATTCAGAGCGCCGGCATCACCTTGGTAAAAGGCGACCTCTCCGGCGTGGCCAAATCCATCCGTGCGAGCAAGGCGGTCATGCGGAACATCCGGCAGAACCTCTTCTTCGCCTTCGTCTACAACGCCCTCGGCGTCCCCATCGCTGCCGGCGTCCTCTATCCCTTCACCGGCACCCTCCTCAACCCGATGATCGCCGGTGCCGCCATGAGTTTCAGTTCCGTCTCCGTCATCGCAAACGCGCTGCGGCTGGGGAAGACCTCATTGGATTGATCGTCGCCCTGACATCAGTCCGAACCGCTATCCCCCCGTGCTCATGGATGCAGTTTCTCGATACCGAGGACTCGAAACAAATCGAGGCCGTGCCGGAAGGGAATCCAGAAAAGCTTCAGAGGGATCGGAATGCCATCGGGGTAATACAGGAAGGAAGCAACCATGACGGACTTCCAGAAAAAAACCTAATTGAATCAAAACCATGAAAACCACCCTGAAAATCGCCGCCTTCGCACTCACTTCCCTTGGCCTGGCCGTCTTCGCCCAAGCGGTGCCTGCGGGCAAAGGCGCGCATGGAATGAGCTACCACCGCGTCGATTCCCCTAAATCGGACGGGACGCGCCTCAACGGCACCAACTGCTGCGCGAAGTGCGAATCGCCCAAGGGGGCACCGTCCGCCAAGCAAGTCCGCATCGACGGCAAGAAGCACGCCTCCGGGAAAAGGGCGTAACCCTTGACCGACATTGCTCCCCGACCGCAGGTACCGGCGGCCGGGGGACTTTGCTTCAGTTGGCACCGAGGGGTTCTACGGCCACCCTCCCTGATTTGGAAACCCTCCCGCCTACGGCTCCCGCTCGATGGCGTGCTTCTTCCCTTTCTCGTCGATGGCGACGTAGGTGAAGAGGGCTTCGGTGACCTTGAATCTCGGACAGGCTTCCTCGGTCTCCCGGAGAACGGGTTTGACCCAGACTTCGAGTTCGAGGGTGACGGAGGTGGTCCCAAGGCGAATGATGCGCCCGTAACAACAGACGACGTCACCGACCTTGACCGGCTTGAGGAACTTGAACGTGTCCACCGCGACGGTGACGACACGGGAGCGGGCGGTTTCCTTGGCGAGAATGCCACCGGCAATGTCCATCTGCGACATGATCCAGCCGCCGAAAATATCCCCGTTCGGATTCGTGTCCGCCGGCATCGCGAGGGTGCGGAGGATGAGATTGCCCTGGGGAAGCGGACAGGTGTCTGGCGTGGCGTTGTCGGTCATAGTGTTTGTCTAGGGTCGAATAGGTCGTCCAAGGCCTTTCGGGAGGCCGCGCCCCCGCCCAAGTTCAGGAGGCCGCCTTCAGCGCGGGAGCTTCTTCCCCAAGCTCCACGGACGCACCGGGCTCAGGATCAACAGGATCGAGTTCGATGCGGAGGTTGCGGATGATGAATTGCTGGCGCTCGAGCGTGTTCTTTCCCATGTAGAAGGCGAGCAGCTCGGGGATCGATTTGTGGTGGTCGATGATGACCGGATCGAGCCGGATGTTCTCGCCGATGAAGTCCTTGAACTCGTGGCTGGAGATCTCGCCGAGGCCCTTGAAGCGGGTGATCTCGGCGGCCTTGCCGCATTTGGCGATGGCGGCGTGGCGCTCCTCGTCGCTATAACAATAGAACTGCATCTTCTTGTTGCGGACGCGGAAGAGCGGGGTCTGGAGGATGTAGACGTGGCCCTCGCGGATGAGTTCGGGGAAGAACTGGAGGAAGAAGGTGATGAGGAGGAGGCGGATGTGCATGCCGTCCACGTCGGCGTCGGTGGCGAGGACGACCTTGTTGTAGCGGAGTTCGTCGAGGCCGTCCTCGATGTCGAGGGCATGTTGCAGGAGATTGAACTCCTCGTTCTCGTAAACAATTTTCTTCGTCAGACCGTAACAGTTGAGCGGCTTGCCGCGGAGGCTGAAAACGGCTTGGGTCTCGACATCGCGCGAAGTCGTGATGGTGCCGCTCGCGCTGTCGCCCTCGGTGATGAAGAGAGTCGTTTCGGCGGCGCGCTTGTGCTTCTCATTGTAGTGCGCCCGACAGTCGCGGAGCTTCTTGTTGTGGATCTTCGCCTTCTTCGCGCGGTCCTTGGCCAGCTTCCGGATGCCGCTCAATTCCTTCCGCTCGCGTTCGGCGGCCTGGATTTTCTTCAGCATGACCTGCGCGGTCTCGGGGTTCCGGTGGAGGTAGTTGTCGAGCTGCTCCTGGATGAAGTTGATGATGAAGGAACGGACGGGCTGGCCTTCCTTGGGATCCATGTGGGTGGAGCCGAGCTTGGTCTTGGTCTGCGATTCGAAGACGGGCTCCTGCACCTTGATGCTGATCGCGCCGACGATGGACTGCCGGATGTCGGAGGGCTCGAAGCTCTTCTTGTAGAAGTCGCGGATCGTCTTGACGAGGCCTTCGCGGAAGGCGGCCTGGTGCGTCCCGCCCTGGGTCGTGTGCTGACCGTTCACGAAGGAGAAGTATTCCTCGCCGTATTGCTGTCCGGAGTGGGTGAAGGCGATCTCGATGTCGTCGCCGAGCAGGTGGATGATCGGGTAGAGCGGTTCCTCGCTGAGGTTGTTCTGGAGGAGATCGAGGAGGCCGTTCTTCGACTTGTACTTCTTCCCGTTGAAGCTGAGGGTGAGCCCGGTGTTCAGGTAGGCGTAGTTCCAGAGCATCGTGTCGATGAACTCGTCGCGCCATTTGAACTTGTTGAAGATGGCGTCGTCGGGCGTGAAGGTCACCACCGTCCCGTCCGGTTCATCGGCCTTCTGCGTCCCCTTTCGATCATTGATCACATTCGCCTCGGAGAACTCGATGGCGCGGGTCTTGCCCTCGCGGAAGGCTTGGATCTCGAAGAAGGACGAGAGCGCGTTGACGGCCTTGATGCCGACGCCATTGAGACCGACGGATTTCTTGAAGGCCTCGGAATCGTACTTGGCGCCGGTGTTGATCTTGGCCGCGCAGTCCATGAGCTTGCCCAGCGGGATGCCGCGCCCGTAATCGCGGACCTTCAGCGTGCGCTCGGTCAGTTCGATGTCGATCTGCTTCCCGTGGCCCATGACGTATTCGTCGATACCATTGTCGATGACTTCCTTGAGCAGGATGTAAATGCCGTCGTCGGCGGCCGAGCCGTCGCCCCGCTTGCCGATATACATGCCGGGGCGCAAGCGGATGTGCTCGCGCCATTCGAGGGTTCGGATGTCGTCTTCGGTGTAGTTCGATTCGGCCATGGAAGGAAATTGCTTAGGAAAAGTTAAGCAACCGATACCATAGGCCGGGGAGCGGGGAAAATGGATTTTCGACGTCGGCGAATCGTCGCCCGCAGACACAGCGACGGCCCTGGGTGTCCTAGCCGCCGAGGTAGGGGTCGACACCGCTCGCCTTCTTGTCCCGCGTCCCCTGCCAGTCCTCCGTGTTCGCGATTACAGCGTCAGGGCGCCCACGGTGCCGGCCAGCGCCAGACACCGGCCACCTCCGACTTATCGCTGCCATACATGGATACGATGAAGGCGGCACGTTGCGGCGCGAACCAAACGTCATCCCCTTCGTCGGGAAGCATGCTGTTTTCCTGGGTGGTCCAGAAATCGTAGGATCCGGCAAGGACGCGGAAGTGGCTTTCGTACTCGAACATGCCGAAGGCACGACCGTCCGCCCGCCACAATTGAACCTGATCCGATGAACCGGGATCCGCCGATCCCGTGAAGTAGTCGAGCGACATATTCCTCGAGTTCGCACTTTGCGGCAGCGGGTAGGCGGATCCGATCACATTGTAGCCGGCTTTCAGTGGACAAGCGAAATCCCACGCCCTAACCGTACCCACCATGAGGATGCGTACTTCCCGCGCCTTGGGATGGACAAAGAACCCGGCCGAGGGATCAAGGACCATGATCCTGTCGCCGGCGCCTTCGACAGGAACGTCGCCGACATTCCGGAGAGAACTATCGTCCGCGCTCGTCCACTGCGGGACGATGGTGCCGCCCGCATCGTAGGCAAAGAAGACGGACCATCCGTTGGCATTGTCATAGAACAACAATTGCGCCGCCAGTCCTGGATCATTGTTGTGGGAAGGAGTCACCGTATCGACGAGATCGGCCGCAAGGATGACATCATCGGGAACAAGGTGCGCCCGGAGGGCGAACCGGGCCCCGGTGAGATCGGGAATTGGGGCGAGCGTGTTTCGATCAGCGATCGGATCAAGGGTAATACTTTGATCGGTGGCGAACGCCACTTCGAAACGATGGCCTTCGCAGTTGCCGGAGATGATCTCGATGTAGTGGGGACGGTTTGCCAAGTGGACCGCAACGCCCTGGCTCGCGAGGCCGGCCGATTGCGAGACATCGAGGATGTTCCCGTCGACGGCCGTCACCGTTCCGCTGAAGACTTCGGCGGGAGCGAAAGGGAAACTACAGGATTCCCCCTCGGTCTGCACCGAGAGCTCGCTCCAGCCGGACACTTCCGAATGACTCACCGCCGTCGTCGTGCCATTGTCGAGCGCCACTCTCAGTCGAACGAAACCGATTCCTGTTCCCAGATCGACGCCGTCCGGTCCCGCTCCGGAGATCGTCTCCAGATCCGCGTAGCGTACCGTCTCGGTGCCGTCAAGGTTATCGATTGTCGTCGGCGTAAGGGCGGTCGTGACGTCGACCCAACTCGTGGGATTGCCGAGCGCGGCAGCCGCCTCAAGGGTATAGGTAACTCCGCTGAGGCTTCCGACCGGTCGGACGAAGAGCGCATCCAGGGTATCCTCTTCGCTGCGTTCAAGCCAGAATCCCCCGCGCGCACTCCCGCCGGGGAAGCGATCGTTGGAACCGGTCGCCGGATCGAGGCAGAGCGCGAACTCCAGCAGGTTGTCGTAAAGGTCCCCATCGCGATTGCCCGCGGGGGACGTTTCCGCTCCGAGGGCCCCGGCATTCACCGTTTGCCATGCCCCCCAGGCATCCGGCGCGGTGACCTCGACGGCCACGCCGGAACTTTCCGCCATAAGTCCGCCGTCATCGTAGACACGGGCCGTGAAGGTATAACTTCCCGAAAGGCCGGCGCTCCACTCGAAAGTGAAGGGGCCGTTCAGCACCGTTCCAAGAAAATTCTCCCCCTCATAGAAATCGACTCGGACAATCGTGCCGTCGCTATCGTTGGCATTCGCCTTGAGCGTGAGACTTGTTGCCGCCGGGATAGCGGAAGCGCCTTCGTAGGAAATCTCGCTGGACAAGAGGCTTTCGAGGTCGGCCGAATTGTAGGCGGAGATCGCGAAATAATACGGGCTACCGCTCGCCACCGTAACCGTGGTCGTCGTGGTGTTTTCGAGTTCGTCCATCTCCGTGTAGCCGCCGCTTGTTGTGCCATAATAAAGTCGATAGCCAACCACATCCGGCTCCGGATTCGGATCCCAGGCCAGCGTTACCTCATGGGGCGCCCCTACGACCTCCAATTCGACCACGGGAGACGTATTGGCTCGCACCGGGATGATCGCTACGGAGAGACCCAGCACGATTCGCATCGTGCCTGCCCAGTTTCCATGGTAATTGATGGGGCTCATTGCGGAATAATAATTCTATATTTTATGGTAATTATGATATTTATCAACAAATGGTTTTAAAATGCTAACAATTTCCGCGAATGGGGAACCCATTTGCAGGGCATCGCTGGTGGAATTCGGCGACAGGGGGCTCGAAACCGCCCTTCCGGCTCCTTCCCATCCCCCGTTTCT
>JAHEDC010000590.1 GCA_024641425.1 Verrucomicrobiales bacterium
CGGCACGCTCCAGGTCGCGTTGGTCAGCGCTCGCGGAGAATGACTCCAGCACGCGCTGGCAGAGGGCGTGGTATCCCGCCGTGTCCCCAATCTGTATGAGGACTGGCGCAAGGGTGAGGTATCTCCAACACGTGGGATCGAGTTCCACCGCTCGCTGCAAGTCGACCACGGCGTCCTTCCATCGCCCGCTACCCACCGCGTTCTCGGCACGGAGTTGCAGGAGGTCGAGCTGGTCCCTTTGGATCGTGGCAGCCGCGGAAAGCAGGTTCTCCAATTTCTCTCGCAGTTCCGTCCGCGTCGCGATCGCTTCTTCCATTTGTCCCGCGGCGGTCTGGAACCTCGCGAGGGTGTTGTAGGACCCGAGCGTCTCCGGATGATCGGGGCCGCGGATCTTGCGCCGAGCATCGAGCAGCTCCTTGCGAAGCTTCGTGCCTCTCGCGAACTCGCCCGCCTCATAAAGCGCGTGGGACAGGTTGCTCATCGAGTTGATGGTTTCCGGGTCTTCCTCGCCCTTCGCATGGCGATCGAAGTCGAGAAGATCAGCCTGCAGCCGGAGCATGTCCGCTTTCCGGCCTTTCTCGCTATAAAGCCACGCCAGATTCTTGATTGCGGACCGGGTAAACGGGTCGTCCGCCGGCAGCACGCGGCGCTTTGCCTCCAGCGCCGTTTCCTGCAGTGCGATCGCCTCGTCCAACCGTCCGCACTCGCCGTAGGAAATCGCGAGGTTCGTCATGTCTCCGAGTGTCCCGCGATCCGCCGGGTCGAGCACCTTCCGGTCCAGGGAAAGGAGCTCTTCACGAACTTCAAGGGCCTTCTCCTTCTCACCGGCGGCGCTCAGGGTGATACCCAGGGAATTCATCGCACCGAGAGTCTCGGGGTGTTCCGGACCATTGACTTTTCGGCTGATCTCCACTTCCTCGGTCACCAGGTTCACCGCCGCGTCGCTACGCCCATTCTCCTCATACGCCCTTGCGAGCTCGGTCATGGTAACGAGGGTAATTCTATCGGCGGGACCATGGATCTTGCGACTCAGGGTCAGATATTCTTCCAGCAATGGCAACTCGTCCACATGCCGCCCCGTGTCACGGTAGCAGCACGCGAGGTTTTGCACCGCGCTTCGAAGAAACTCGTCGTCGGCCGCCAGGACCCTCCGCTTGATCGCCAGCGCTTCCTCCTGCAGGGGAATGGCTTCCTCGGCACGATGGGCTGCCAGCAACGAGATTGCGAGGTTGGTCATGACGCCGAGGGTGGTGCGGTGTTCCGGGCCAAAGACCCTTTTGCACGCCGCAAGGAGCGAGGTCTCCTCTTCGAGGGCCTCGGGAAGGCGGCCCGCTTCTCGGAGGGCAATTCCGAGCCACATTCTAAACTCGAGGGTCTCCGGGGCGTCCGGGCCGAGAATTTTTGTGGAGAGTGGAACGAGAGACTCGAAGGTGGCCAGAGCATCCGCTTTCAGACCGGCATCGTACTGCGCTCTGCCCAACGAGCCCAGGAAATCGAGCGCATCCGGCTCCTCCTTGCCAATCGCATCACGCTGAAGCGCCACGATCTTGCGGCAGAGCTCCGCCGCTTCCTGCTTCTTTCCGGCCGCCCCCCAGGAACTTGCCATGAGCGCCCTGACTCTCAAAGTGGAGGGATCATTCGGGCCAAAGACCGCTTGGAAGCGTGGCAACAGGTCCTCCTGCATTTGCAGTGCCTTGTCCCGGCGGGCGTCGTCAAAATAGGCGATCGACAGGGCACATTCCGCAATCAAGATGCTCGAGTAGTTAGCGCCCAGCGCCTCGGTCATCCCGGGGAGCGCGCCCTCGAGCAGGGCGATCGCCTTGGGCGCCTGTCCTGCGAGCCGGTAGGCGTTGGCCAGGTTGATCATACCCTCAAGTGTTTCAGGGTGTCTTGAACCCTGAGTCTTCACCCGCAGTTGGAGCGCTTCTTCACGTCTCGCGAGGGACAGGTCCCATTTCCGCGATTCCTGATAGATGGTGCCGAGGCTCGCGATGGTTCCGATCGTGTCGGGATGATCCGGCCCCAGGACATCCCGCCTGGTGTTGAGAACTTCTTCCATCATCGCTTCCGCCTCCTCGTGCCGGCCGAAATCGCTGCAGGATAACGCCAGACTCGCCTTTGCGCTAAGGGTATCGGGGTGCCTTGGGGAGAGCAGTTCCTCGGTCTTTTTCAGGACCCGCTCCCGTAGATCCAGCGCTTCGCTCTCCCGGCCTGCCGCGTTGAGACGACCGGCGAGATTGGCGAGGGCGGTGAGGAATAGCATGTCGTTTTCTCCGTACACTTTTTCGGTGAGCTTTGCCACCTCGGTAGCAATCCGGAGCGCTTCATCGAAGCGGTCAGTCTGGATGTAGTAGGTGGTCAGATTGTTCATGGCCTCGATGGTGTCCCGATCTTCGGGGCCCAGGACCCGGCGGCAACGCGCGAGGCTTTCCTCCCCGAGGGCCAACGCCTCTTTCACCAGCCCCGTCCCGGAGTACGAAATCGCCAGATCTTGCGCCACCCCGAGGGAGCGGCGATCATCTGGTCCGAACGCTTCGAGACAGAACTCCCGCACTTCCTTCAGGAGCGGAATCGCCGCCTTGGGAAATCCCAGCGCGTTGTAGGCCCGGCCCAGTGCGTTAAGCAGGTTGGCGCGGTGGTACGGCTGATCGAGGAGTTCGGTTTGGAGCTTCCGGGCGGCGGTCTCAAGGGTCTCCGCGACGGTGATGGTGCGGGCATCACGATCCGGATCCGGACTCTCGAAGACCTCCACGAGGAAGTCCGAGATCGCTTCGGCATCCTTGCGGGCCTGTTCTTTCTGGTCCCTCTCGGCGACCACTTCGTCCAAGCGGCCGAGCGCGAGCTTTTTGGCATCCGTCGCGCGCATGGCCTGCCAGATACTCACTGCGGTCGTTCCCACGAGGATCACCGCGATGCTCGCGCCCACCCGCAACGCCACCCTGTTGCGCCGTGCGAACTTCCGGAACTTGTACCCGGCGCTCGGCGGAAGGGCGCTGACCGGTTCGTCGGCCAGGAAGCGGACGATGTCCTGGGCCAGGCCGCTGGCGCTTTCGTAGCGGCGGGCGCGGTCCTTCTCGATCGCCTTCATCACGATCCAGTCGAGGTCGGGTTCGACGAGGTGACTGAGTTTTTCGGGCTCGATATGGCGGGCCTTGGCGAGGCTGGTGCGCTCTTCTCCGAGAATCGTGCTGAGGCGTGAGGACGGCTTGGGCGGCTCGACCTCCCGAATGATGCGGCGCATTTCCTCGTAACCGGCCGAGGCGAGCGACTTCGCGTCGAAGGGCGGCTTTCCGGTGAGCAGCTCATAGAGCATGATCCCGAGGGCATAGATGTCGGAGCGGGTGTCGATGTCGAGTCCGCTCAGGGCTGCCTGCTCGGGGCTCATGTAGGCCGGGGTGCCGATGAATTGCTCGAAGCGCGTGAAGAGGGTCTTCTCGGTCAGTTTTCCGTGGGTGGCCTTGGCGATGCCGAAGTCGATGACCTTCGCGATCGCCTTGTCGCCGTGCAGGGTGACCATCACGTTGGAGGGCTTGATGTCGCGGTGGATGACACCCTTCTGGTGGGCGTGGTTGATGGCGGAGCAGACATCGCCGAAGAGGAGGAGGCG
>JAHEDC010000591.1 GCA_024641425.1 Verrucomicrobiales bacterium
CACCGCGGCGCTCCGCGCCAACGAAATGGGGGCCGACGTGATCCTCAAGGCCACGATGGTGGACGGGATCTACGATTCCGACCCGAAAATGAACCCCGGCGCGGTGCGTTACGAGAAGGTCGCCTTCTCGGTCTGCATCGAGAAGAAGCTCGGTGTCATGGACGTGACCGCTTTCAGTCTTTGCATGGAGAACGATATTCCTATTATTGTCTTCGAACTTGCTCCGAAAGGTAACATCCGCCGGGCCCTTTGCGGTGAGCGGATCGGAACCATCGTGAGCGCCAACGGATAACCAACCAAAGCGATGCCAGCACAGAACGCCCTCAAGGAAACGGAAACCGCCATGAAAAAGTCGGTGGAATACATGAACCAGGAATTTGCCTCCATCCGGACCGGCAAGGCCTCGCCGGCCCTGGTCGAGAACCTCGACGTCCATGTCGCGAGCTACGGCAGCAACATGAAGCTGAAGGGGCTCGCGGTCATCACGACGCCCGAAGCCCGGATGATCATGATCCAACCCTTCGACCCCAGCACCCTGAAGGACATCGAAAAGGCCATCAACGAAAGCAAGCTGGGCCTCAACCCCATCCCCGACGGCCGCTCCATCCGCCTGCCCATCCCCGAACTCACCGAGGAACGACGCAAGGAACTCGTCAAGACCATCAAGGCCATGGCCGAGGAAGGCCGGGTCCGAATCCGCGCGTGCCGCAAGGACGGCATGGACGCTGCCAAAAAAATGAAGGCCGACGGCGAACTCACCGAGGACCAGATGCACGACATGGAAAAGCAGGTCCAGTCCCTCACCGATAAATACGTCAAGGAGATCGACGTCCACGTCGGCGAGAAGGAAAAAGAAATCATGACGGTATAGGCCGATCCGCGATTGCGGGACGGCGAGCCTTTCGGACTGCGGGGATCATTCACCGCTTTTGGCCGTGGGGAGGGGGAAGGCCGTGGTTCGGGTGGCGGGCGACGGCGGGCGGGAGGCGATCCGCTCGGGAGGGACGGCGTGCCTTTCGGACGTAAGCGGTCAACAGAACCGCCTATGGCATTTTTGCCATAGCTCTGGCATCTCTGGCTGCTATGCAGCGGCCTCTTGATCCTCTGGCGTCGCCGGATCTCGCTGGGTCGCGACCCAGACCTCCGGGAGCAATGCTTCGTGCTGGTCTGCGGGCGGGTCGTGCATGAGCTTCTCGAACACCCATTCGAGGTAGGCGAACGGGTCGAGTCCGTGGCGGCGGATCTGCTCGATGAAGGTGTAGATCACCGCGCTGCGCCATCCGGTGTCCTCGGCTCCGATGAACAACCAGTTCTTGGCTCCGATCTTGGTCGGACGGATTTTGTTCTCAGTCAGGTTGTTGTCGAACTCGATCCGGCCATCCATGAAGCAGGGCTCGAGATGAGGCCATTGCCCCACGGCGTAGCGAAGCGCTCTCCCGAGATTGCTTTCGGGAGTGATTTGGGGGCGGCGCTTGAGGAGGTGGGTGAAGAGTTTCTGAAGGTGGTCGAAGATCCGCCGGGTTTCCAACCAGCGGATCCGTTGGCGCTCCAAAGGACCGGCGCGTTTTTCACGGAGCCTGGCTTCGATGCGGTAGATCTTTGCGATCTGCAGGATGATCCATGCCGTGATCCTCGGGTAATCGTTTTTGGCTTCTACGAACTTGCGACGTATGTGGGACAGGCAGCTCACCGGCACGATGTCGAGTTGTGCGTGCCGGTCGATGTAGGTGCGGTAGGCCCGCAGCCCGTCGCTTTGCAGGTAGCCCTGGAAGCAGGAGCCGGCGTCACCGATGAGGATGTTGTCCAGGCATGTGTTGGCCCGGCTCTTGTGCCAGTCAAATAGCACGCCGTGTTGCGCGTGGTTGTAGACCCAGAAGTATCCGGTGCCGGTTTTGCCCTTGCCGGGTTCGAGGCATTTGATGGGAGTTTCGTCCACCTGAACGTAGTCGCTGGCGCGGATCCTGTCTGCGATGATTTCGTAGAGCGGCAGGAGGAGCCCGGCGAGGTGGTCGTGCCAACCGCACATGACATTGCGGGTCAGGTCAATGCCGTGGGCGGCGAGAAGCTTCCACTGCTCGCGGTAAAAGGGGCTGTGGTAGCAAAACTTCTGGGTCAGAAGGTAGGCGGCCATCGAGGGTGTCAGCACACTGCCGGGCAGCAGGCAGGGCTCCAGGGGCGGAGTGATGGGAACCGCATCGGGATCCCCCTTGAGCACGTGGGTCTGACGTCTGATGATCTCGCGCGTGAAGCTCGCGGGGTCGGCGTGCAGTCGCACACTGACTTCTTCGTCCAGCAGCCGGTAGAGTTCCGGATTGGCCGCGACTTCGGGGTCGATGACGATGCGGTCGATGGTGGTCAGCCCTTCCAGGGACTCGATGAGCCTGTTGCGTCGCGTCGCCTTCTTGCGGCGTGTCGTGTTGAGTTCGTCATCAGCCGCCGGTGCGTCCTCGTCGCCACCGGCGGCTTCGGGCTTTTTTGCCTCGTCCTCCAGGAAGGCCAGCAGAAGCTGGTCGCGGTCCATCTTTTCGCTCTTGGGGCCGTAGATGCGGGTGAGCAATGCCGACACCAGATCCTTCTGGGTTTGAAGATCCGCTCGCAGTGCAGCGACTTCCGATTGGAGTTCTGCGATTTGTTGGTCCTTGGATTTGATGCTCCCTACAACGTGGGAAACTGGTCGATATTTCAACCAATGTTGGTGTCTCTACCGAAGCTCATACCACGGACGCTGCAGGCCGTCGCGCAGGTCGATGCCGTCGGTCAGCATCGCCAGGGCGGTGGGCTTGAGAATGAGTTTCTGCCGCCCCTCCTCTATGTCCCGGGGCCAGCTGAACTTTCCCCGTTCCAATCGTTTGGCCACACACCAATACCCGGTTCCATCGAAATAGAGGATCTTGATGAGGCTGCGCCGCTTGTTGGTGAACAGGAAAGCCGCACCACTGGTGGGTTCGACCTTGATGGTGTTGCGGGCCAGTTCGGAAAGCCCGTTGAAACTCTTGCGCATGTCGCAGGGCTCCAGGGCCACGTAAACCTTGAGATTGCCGTTGAAGGTGAGCATGACGCAGCATGATTACCCGAGGGCTTTGAGGAGTTCCGCGAGCAGAACGACCTGCCGGGGTGTGCCGGCCACCGCCGTGGCACCACCGGGAAGCCGCACTTCCAGAGTCCCGTCCCCGACAGCACTCTCCTGTCCAATCTGAGCCACGATGAAGGCCCCGGACTGTTGAGCCTCTTTCCGGGGAGCATCCTGTCGACCGGTCTTGGCCACCCAGGACGCGAAGGTCGGGTACTTCACCCCGCACTGCCGTGCGAAGGCCGGGCCGCTCAGTCCACTGCCTGCGAAGGCCTCGACGACCTCCGCCTTGTAGTGATCCGTGTAACGTGTGCGACCGGTCCGGTCCGCCTTGACGATGGAGGTCGTTGCCTCCTCTTGCATAGTTGCCATAGGCTCTCATCCTATGGCATCTCTGCCAGATTCGTATAGAGAGGTTCTGTTGACCGCTTACTTTGCAAGCCATCACCCCCCCTTTCCCCGCCCTCCGATCCGGCCCGACGGCTGGTTCAGGGGCCACCCGTCAGAAGCAAATTACTAGCAGTC
>JAHEDC010000592.1 GCA_024641425.1 Verrucomicrobiales bacterium
GAGGAAAGGGTGTCGCGTGAGGGTGCCTTCAAGGCATTTTCCCTTCACGGTTTCGGCGGACAGCGTTTTCTCCGCCGCGTAGCCGGTGCTTCCTTCAAAGGCGTCGAGGAGGCCCTTGGCAATGACAAGACGCTCGACATTGCCCTCTCCGTCGACGAAATCGTCGATGACATATTCGAACTCGGGATGGACGGCGATGGCGAGGTTCGACGGAAGCGTCCACGGGGTGGTGGTCCAGATGACCATGGAGACGGAGTTCGCGTATTCGCCGTCGGTGATGGGGAATTTGACGAAGACGGCGGGCGAAGTCTTGTCCTTGTATTCGACCTCGGCTTCGGCCAGTGCCGTCTGTGCGCCGTAACTCCAGTAAACGGGTTTCTTGCTCTCGTAGACGAGGCCCCTGTCGACGGCGATGGCGAAGGTGCGAAGGATATCGGCCTCGTATGCGGGGTCGAGGGTGAGGTAGGGATTCTCCCAATCCCCGAAGACACCGAGGCGGCGGAAGGAACCGCGCTGGAGCTCGATGAACTTGCGCGCGAGGGCCTCGGAGCGGGTGCGGATTTCGACCGGGCCGAGTTCACGGCTTTCCTGGACGACCTTGAATTCGATGGGCAGGCCGTGGCAGTCCCAGCCGGGAACGTAGGGCGCGTAGAAGCCGGCCATCGAGCGGGACTTGAGGATGAAGTCCTTCAGAATCTTATTCAGCGCGGTGCCCATGTGGACATCGCCGTTGGCGAAGGGCGGGCCGTCGTGCAGGATGAATTTCGGGGCGTTCGCTGCCTTCCGCGCGGCACAGAGGCGCTCGTAGAGTCTGGATTTCTCCCAGAGCGCGAGGCGCGCGGGTTCATTCTTCACGAGATCGCCCCGCATCGGGAAGCTGGTCTCGGGAAGGGTGACGGTGTCCTTGTAGTTGGTTTTTCCCTCTTCGTTCATCCTGTCAGTCTTAGGTAAGCCCCGGAGCCGCGAGTCACGCCAGCGGGGAGCGGGATACTAGCGCACGGGGTCCGATGGGTCAATCCGGGTTTCCCGAGAGCCAGTTCGCTCTGGCGCGCGAGCCGGAAAAACGCTAGAATCGGCCATGCGCAAGTTACTCCTTTGCCTCACATTGCCATGCGTTTTCCTCTATGGAGGGAACCTCATCGCGTCGGAAGCAGCGCGGAAACTGACGCGGGGAACGGAGATCGTCGCCGAATGGACGCCGGACCAGCATCTCTACGTCAGCGGGGATGTCGGTCTCCCGGGCGATCGGCTGGTGGAACTCGAAAAGTGGCTGGATGCGAATGCGCCGAACTGGACCGTGCTTCTTGCCTCCGATGCCGAGGGCGAGAGTTTCGTGGATCAGGATGGCGGAACGCATCGAGGCCTTGATGCGGTTGAATTCGCCATCGGGCGTGGGCTGCCCCGCGCCACGGGTTTCGCGGATCTCGTCGATGCCCGAACAGGCGAACGGAATGGAGCATCGCTCGCCATCTTCTTGAAGGAACGCGCGTTCTCTTACGCGGGTTCGGAGGCGCAGAACTCCCGGATGCTTGGCGAGGCGCAGTGGAAGGGGAACCTCGATCGTCCCGCCTTTCGCGCGATGTCGAACGGCGGGCGGATTATCGATGCGGTGAAGGACACCGTGAAGGAGGTGGAATCGCGGCTTACCCAGCAACTTGCGCTGGAACAGCGGGCAAGGGAACGGGCGATCCTCCAGGCGGAGCAGCAAAAGGAGAATGCCGCGAACGCCTTGCGGGAGGCACGTGCCGAACTGGGGGAACTGTCGGCCGAGATGGAAGGGTTCGCGAAGGGGATTCCGGGGGGAGACGGCGATTTGATGCGCCCCGACCTTTCGCCCATGCGCTCGCAACTCGATGCGGGAGACGCGCGTCTCGCCGATGGGGATGGTGCGGCCGCCGCGCGGATCGCCGAAACGGTGGCGGATTGGGTGCGGGGACAACGGCAGGCAATGGCGGCGCATACGGCTGCTGCCGAGGGCTTCGATGCCCTTGAAAATCGTATCAACGGCATCGCGCCCGGGGATGGCGACGCGCACTGGGGGGCGGAGCGGCTCGCGCAGGCCAGGACGGAACTCGGGAAGGCGCGGTTGGCCCACGGTCGCGGAGACTCGAGTTATGCCGCGATTTTTGAAAACGCGCGGCAGGCGACGGACTCGGCCGAGGAGGAAATCGGGCGAGCGAGGGCAGAGCGTGAGCGCCGGATTCTGGCTGAACGGCAGGCAGCCCGGGAGGCGGAACTCCGTGCGGCGCGTCTTCGGAGCGTCGGCGTTGCCGGAGGAAGCGCACTATTGGTATTGCTCGCGGCGGGAGCGGTCTTCAAGAATCGTCGCCGCCGCCCGGTGAAGGCGGAGGCGGAGGCCCTGCTCGTTTCCTGGGAAACGAGTGCCCATGAGAAGCGGGATGGGCTTTTCTCCTTGCTTGACCGAACGACCGTCGTGGTCGGATCTGCCGCGGATCTCCCACAGCGCGGGTACGCGGGAGAAACATTGCGATTAAGCGAGCAGACGATCTCGGATGTGGACGAGCTTTTCATCATGTCGTCCGCCGTCGAGCGGGTAATCCGCCAGGCACGAGAGCTGATTTACCCGGGCCTTGGAGGGCGGGCCGGCGTCAATCTCGTTTCGGGCGAGAACTACCACCGGGCGATGCGCCTCCTCCGCGACGAGCCGATTACTTTTGCGCCGGAGGAGGGCATTGAACTGATCGTTCGCGGCGAGGCGGACGAAAAGCAGGGGCTTTTGGGCGAACTGAAGAGTTACAGCCCGTTCAGGCTTTCGTTCAACGAACTGATCGGCGAGTTCAATGAGCGGGCGAAGCGCGCCTTGGAATCACTCGACCGCATCGAGAATGCCTGGGCCGCGATCCATGGCGAACTCGACGGCACCGGCGCCTCGCTCGCCGCGGTCGAGGCACGCGCTGCGGCGGTCGTCGCACGTTCCGGGGATGACGGGCTTTTCACCGTGCCCGGGCTATCAGGGGACTGGTTGAAAAGCGCCCGTGAGGATCTGGGATTGGCGATCGCGATGGCGGCGGGTGATCCGGTGCAAGCGATCGATGATCCGCTGCCGCGGGTGAAACGGAAGGCCAAGGAGAGTCTTGCCCTGTGCGAGGCCCTCGAGAGGGCGCGTGATGTCTCCATGCCCGAGATTTGCTCGCGGGCGAACACGTTGGCGGAGGTCGGGCATGCGAAGGGGTGGGTTGGCGATGCCTTGCACGCGCTTTCGGGAGAAGCGGAGAAGATCTGCCTCGCGGGTGTTGCGGCTCCGGTCGGGGAGCGTGTGTCGGCTTTCGACGCGGCGATGGAAGCGTTGGCCGGGCGAGTCGAACGGGCGCTCACACTGAGTGTCAGGATGCGTGAGAAGGTGGCGCCTTCCCTGGAGACCTTGGCCGCCGCCCTTGAGACGGCGCGCGCAGAGATCGGCAAGGTGCTCGGCCTTCCCGTGGAGAAGATTCTTCGCGAAGCTGGCAATGATCCCGACGATCAACTCGCGGAGGGGTGGCGTCAGCACGCGGCGGCGAGCGCGGCCGTCAACCGCGGTGACGTGGAGGCGGCGGATGGTGCGCTCGACGCGGTGGGCCGACTGATCGTG
>JAHEDC010000130.1 GCA_024641425.1 Verrucomicrobiales bacterium
ACGCATTCGGATCATCCACGGCAATCTCCTTTCCATAGGGGCCGTCCGACCGGCGATGGAATGAAATTCAAATGGGCTTTCGCGGCGCGACGTGGCATTCTTGACCGTCCGGCCCATTCCTGGAAACCCCTTCGACCATTATGAAACTCCCCCACGCCAGAATCCGTCTCCCCTTCGCCCTCGCAGTTCTTTCCCTCTCGCTCGCCGGGCTCATTCCGTCGCAGGCGGCGGAGCGGGATGTATTCGGCTATGAGGCGCAGCGCGCCGCGCCGGACAGTGTCACCAAGATCGTCTTCATCGGCGATGCCGGCACCCACGGGCCGCGCGGCAACCACGAATTCGTCGCCGGCTTCCTCCTGATGGCGCGCGCCTTGAACGAGGCTTACCCGAACGTCCACGCGGTGGTGCATTCGTCGAACCAGTGGCCCGCGGATTTCTCCGGCGCGGATGCGATCATTGTCGGACTCAACCACGGGGAACGGGCGGGCACGGACGCGCAGATCGCCAAGGCGATGGAGGCCGGCGCGGGCTTCATGGCGGTGCATTTCGGCGTCGAGGTCAACCTCGGCATCGCGGCGCGGAACTACCTCAACTGGATGGGCGGATATTTCGAGACCGGGTGGTCGGTGAATCCGTGGTGGGAACCGGAATTCAAGGTCTTCGGCGACCACCCGACGACGCGCGGCCTGAAGCCTTTCACCCTGCGTGACGAATGGTATTACCACATGCGCTTCCGGAAGGAAATGGAGGGCGTGACGCCCATTCTCTCGGCGGTCGCGCCCGTGACGACGGTGAGCGAGGAGAAATCGGATCGGGGGGGCAATCCGGACGTTTTCAAGGCAGTCAGCGAAGGCAAGCCGCAGCACATGGCATGGGCCTACACCCGCCCGGACGGCGGACGGGGCTTCGGCTTCACCGGGCTGCACCTCCACGCCAACCTCGCCAACGATAGCTTCCGCACCTGCCTCCTCAACGGAGCCGCCTGGATCGCGAAACTCGAAGTCCCGGCGGACGGCGTCGCGTCGAAAACCCCAAGCGAGGACGCTCTCAAGACGCTGATCGAGGAAGCCATCGCCGCCGTCGATTCCGGAAAATAAAGTGCCTTTTGGTTCCGAGTGAATCCCCCTCACATTCCCACTTACAAATTATCTCCATGAAGAATCTCTCCGCAATTCTCACGCTCATCGCCACCTGTCTCGCCTCGGTTTCCCTCGCCTTCGGGGCCAAGGATCCGACCGATGTCACCGCCAAAGTCACCGCCGCCGTGAAGGACGAAAGTCTTTCCATCACCGCGGGCAACGAACTCTTCGGCGACCCCGCGCAAGGCATCCCCAAGAAGCTGACGGTGGAATACCGAATCGGGGAGGAGAAACTCACGCGCGAGGTGGGGGAAAACGGTCGTTTGGAGATCGCGGCTCCGGCCGGAAAATCGCTCGTTATTCTCAAGGCGACCTATGGGCCGGCCGACGGCTCGAAGCCCGTGAATCCCGGCGATTTGACCGAAAATCCCGGCGAACTCCTGGACACGCTCCCGGGCTTCCGGATCGAGCACGTCCTCACCGCCGACGGGGCAAAGAACGGCTCGTGGATTTCGATGGCGAAGGATCCGAAGGGCCGTCTCCTGCTCGGCGGCCAAGGCGGCCAGCCGATCACCCGGGTCACGTTGAAGGATGGCAAGGTGGCGCAGGAGGAAATCCTGACCATCCCGGTGACCGAGGCCATGGGGATGCTCTTCGTCGGCGATGTGCTTTACATCAATGGCAATGGCAGCCGGGGCTTCGCGCTCTACCGTTGCAAGGATACGAAGGGCGACGAGAGCTACGAGGACGTGGAATTCCTCCGCGAGTGGCCGGGTGGATCGGGCGAGCACGGCGCGCACGGGCTGGTGCTCGGATCGGACAAAATGCTCTACGCGGTCTGCGGGAATTTCACCGCCGTGCCCAAAGATCTCGTTGCCAGCTCGCCGCATCGGAACTACGGCGACGACCTCGCGCTCAAGCGCGCGGAGGACGGAAACGGCTTCGGCGCGGGCGCGAAGCCACCGGGCGGTTACGTCGTGCGCATGGATCTCGATGGCAAGAACGCGGAGCTGTTCTCCTCGGGCCAGCGCAACAACTACGACATCGCCTTCAATGCCGATGGCGAGCTGTTCGGCTTCGACAGCGACATGGAATGGGACTGGGGCACGCCTTGGTACCGGCCGGTGCGCGCCTTCCATTCCGTGCGCGGCGGCGACCAGGGATTCCGCGAGGGAAGCGCGAAGTGGCCGGAGTATTACGCCGACAGCCTGCCCGCATCGGTGAATATCGGCATCGGCTGCCCGACCGGTGTTGTCTTCGGCACGGGCGCGAATTTTCCCGCGGAATACCAGAAGGCATTCTACATCTGCGACTGGACTTACGGGCGCCTGATCGCCGTCCATCTGAAGCCGGATGGGGCCAGCTACGGCGGGACTTGGGAGAATTTCGTCGCACCGAAATCCTTGAAAACGAAGACGGGGAAAATCCCGCTGAACCTGACCGATGTCGTGATCGGCGACGACGGCGCGCTCTACTTCACCGTCGGTGGCCGGGGGACGCAGGCGAACCTTTTCCGCGTCACCTACAACGGCACCGAAGCCGCCGCCCCGCTCGCGACCGCCCAGTTGCAGGAGCAGGAAGGGCGTGAGGCGCGAGAACTAAGGCACAAGCTGGAAAGCTTCAACGTCCGGGAAGACCGCGCGGCCGTCGCTTTCGCGTGGCCGCACCTGAACAGCCCCGACCGCTGGATCCGCTACGCCGCCCGCCTGGCCATCGAGCGCAACCCGGTGTCCGAGTGGGAAGCGAAGGCACTCGCGGAAAAGCAGCCCGATGCCGCCTTCACCGCGCTCCTCGCGCTGGCCCGGCTCGGCAGCGCCGAGACCCAGCCCGCGATCCTCAAGGCGCTCACCGCCTTCCCGTTCGCGGAACTCACGGCGGAGCAGGCGCTCGATAAGTTGCGCGTCCTCGAAGTCTCGATGGCGCGTCAGGGCGTCCCCACCGGCGTCATCGCCTCCCAGGTGATCGCCGACGTGACCCCGCTCTACCCGTCGAAGTCAGAAGCCGCGAACCGCGAGCTGTGCCAGATCCTGCTCGCGCTCAGGGCCCCGGACGCGGTCGCGAAGACGGTCGCGCTCCTTCGGGGCGCGCCGACCCAGGAGGAGCAAATCGTTTACGCGATGGCCTTGCGGAACATCAAGGAAGGCTGGAGCGAAGCACTCCGCCGCGACTATCTGTCGTGGTGGAACGAGGGCCGTTCGAACCAGCATCCGGAGCATGTCACCCAATGGTTCACCGACGCCGGGATCAACTTCAACAACGGCGCGAGCCTCAACGGCTTCCTCAACAACGCGCTCACCGACGCCAAAGCCACGATGACGCCCGCCGAAATCGCGGCCATGGGCGACCTCACGAAGCTCAAGCCCGCCCCCAAGGCCCCGACCGAAGTTCGCGAATTCGTGAAGGAATGGACGACCGCCGATCTTCAGCCCCTGCTGGACAAGGTCGGGAAGGGCCGGAACTTCGCGCGCGGCAAGGCGACGTTCGAGGCCGCGCAGTGTGTCCTCTGCCATCGCTACGGCGACCAGGGCGGAGCCGCCGGCCCGGACCTGACCACCGTCACCACCCGCTTCAAGCGGCAGGATATCCTGGAATCGATGATCGAACCCTCGAAGGTTCTTTCCGAGCAATACATGAGCACCGTCTTCACGACGAACGACGGAGCGGTCGTCGTCGGGCGTATTCATGCGGAGACCGACGACAGGGTAGAGGTCCTGATCAATCCCTTCGACGCCACCACGACGCTCGCGGTCGAAAAGGCCGCGCTCAAGTCACGCGAGCACTCGAAAGTCTCCCTTATGCCGCCCGGCCTGCTCAACACCTTCAGGGAGGAAGAGATCCTCGACCTCCTGGCTTTTCTCGAATCGATGGGCGATCCGAAGCATCCGGACTTCAACAAGTAGGCTCTTCCACGGCCGAGCCTCAGCGGCTATCGAGGCAAATTCCTCCGCCTTCCGCTCCTGCATTGACGGTGCGGGCCTGGCCGCAATGTCTGGACAAGGAGAATCACGCTATTTTCAGACCCTGGCAGCATGCTTCCGGCAAACCGGTGCCTCACCGGCCAGATTTCTATTCAGGCGCCTTTTCCACGGACTCCCCCTCCTTCCCCTCCCCTTCTCCGTCGATCCCGACTGCGCGCGTCCGACAAACCCGACCCCGGAATCAAATTTCCTCGTAATCAGCGGCCGCCGGCCGTCGCCACGCCTTCGCCGGGTTTGGCGTTGGGTGAGGGGAAGGTCATGACGGGTTGCCGCGCCGCGTTCCAGACGCGAAGGACGCCGTCCTCGCCGCCGGAGACGATGAATTTGCCGTCCGGACTCACCGCGGCGGCGTATTGGAAGTCGTCGGTGGTGGCGAAGACCTGGTTGTCGAGGCGCAGTTTCTTGTCGCCGCTGGTGGTCAGGACTTGTTCGTTGGATTTGGAATAGAAGGCCACGCTGGTGATCTCCTGTTCCCAGCCGGTGATGGTGCGCACCTGTTCGCCGGTTTCCTGATCCCAGAGTTTAAGCTCCTGATCCGCGGAGCCGGAGGCGAGCAGCCGGCCGTCGTGGCTCCAGGCGACCCCGAGCACGTTGCTGGTGTGCGATTCGAAACTCCCTACGACCTTGCCGGTCGCGATGTCGAAGGTTTTGACGAACTTGTCGGGCGAACCGGTGACGACTTGGGTTCCCTCGGGCGAGAAATCGAGGTCGCTGATCGTATCGCTGTGGGCATCCACGTTCTCCGCGATCCGCTTGAGGGAGGTCGAGTTCCAAAATTTGAGTTCCCCGCTGCGCGAGGGGACCCCGCTGCCGGTCGCGAGGACGTTGCCGTCCGGGCTGAAGGCGAGTGCGGTGACTCGGTCCGGGAACACGGCGGGATCCTGCCCGTCGCCGATCTTACCGGCGAGAGACCACCGGCGGTTGGTGGACCAGGTGACGGAACGCCCGTCGTCAAGCCGGGTGACGATTTGATCGTCGCGGTTCGCGGACAGGGCGGAGATACCCGGTTGGGTCGCGACCGATTCGAGGGCGGCACCGTCCTTCGCGTTGTAGAATCGCACCGCGCCGTCCTTCTGCGCGGTGGCGATGCGCGAACCATCTTCGGAAAAGGTGACGCCGGTGATCTCCAGTTTGGGAACCTCTTCGGCGATTTGCTTGCCCAAGGTTTCCCGCTGGGATTTGAGCGCTTCCACCTTGGCCTCGAAGGCGGCCAGTTTTGCCTTGGTGTCCTCAAACTTCCGCGAGAGTTCCTCCGCTTGCTTCAAGCTCTGTTCACCGCTGGTCTCGAGCGCGGCGACGTCGCGTTTGGCGCCGGTGAATTCCACCTCCGCCTTTTCCAGTTCGGTCTTGGCCGTTTCCACCGCTCGCTGGAGTTCCGCCTGCTTTGGATCCTCCTTGGGCAACTGCTTCAAAGCCTCGTCGGCCTGCAGCTTCTCGGTCGTTTTCTTTTCAAACTCGGCCTGCTTGGCCACCAGGGCCTCCCTGGCCGTTGGAAGGTCCTTCTCGGCCTTATCGGCCGCCTCGCGTTCCTTCTTCAGGAGCTCCTCGGCCTTGGGCACTTCCGTCTTGTAGAGATTGGCCACCCGCGTATTCATCTGCTCGTCCAACTGGAGCGCGGCAAGCTTTGCTGAGGAAACCGGATCCAGCTCGAGATCCTTGATCAGGGCGCCGTCGTCCAGCTTGAAGACCCGCGCTGCTCCCGCGCCCGCGCGCTGCACCACCACCTTGGTGCCGTCGACACTCGTGTCGAGCGCCACCACCGGTGCACCCACCGAGAGGGCGCGCACCTGGTTCTTATTCGCGATGCTCCAGATCCGCACGCTTGCATCGGTGCCCGCGCTGATGAGGTGCTCGACTTCCTTGATCAAGACAGTTCGCAGGATGGTGGCTGGTGCGGCAGCGCCGGTCATTTCCACCGTCTCGATCGTCGGCGGTTCCGTGGCGGCGGCCGGAGCGGGAGTGGGTTGGAAAGCGCTCACCGAGACGAGTTGGATTTTGTTGTCCTGGGTTCCGAAGGCGAGGCGGGTGCCCTTCTCAATGCTGGTCACGCTCACCACTTCGGTCTGCGTGGGGATCGCATCGCTTTTCGCCAGCTCGGCGAGGGTGCGGCGACGCAGCGTCTTGTCAACCGAGCCTGAAATCAAGGTGGCGCTGTCGGGGAGGAAAGCGAGGGCGTTGACCGCTGCGGTGTGATCCTTCACTACGGCGGGCGCGGCGGAGGGATTCGTTTGGTCAAAGAGTTGGATCGAGCCATCGGCTAGTCCGAGCGCGCGCCACTTGCCGTCCGGACTCGAAGCGCTCGCGGTGTGCTCGCCGGGGGAGGGGATTTCGGCGACGTTGGCGACGTCCGGCAAACGCCAGATCTTGACTTCGCGGTAACCACCGGTCGCCAGCGTGCCGTCCGGGCCAAAGGCGATCGCATGGACGAAATCGCGGTGCGCCACGTTGTCGAGATCGGGGTCGACCAGATCGGCGACGAGGTTCTGCTGGAGCAAATCGTAGACGTGGACATGGTGACCACGCCCGCAGGCGGCGAAGCGACCATCGGAGGAAAGCGCCACGGTGTAGATCGGTTCGTGGTCGCTGTGGCGCCAGGTCTTCGGCGCGGGCGGCGAGGATTGGCTGTTGCCCTTGGCACCCTGATCGATCCACAATTTGAGCAAGGCGAGTTGCTCGGGGTTGAGATCCGCCGCGTTGGATTTGTTGTTGGCGGGCGGCATCGGCGGCTCGTCGAGGTGGGCTGCCGAGAGGAAGAGCAAGGAGGTCTCCGCTTTCCCCGGTTCCACCGAGGAGCCGCTCTCGCCTCCCTTGAGAATCGCGGCCGGGGTTTCGAGGATGAGGTCCGCCTTGGCCTTGGTCTGGTTGTGGCAGGCAAAGCAGTTCTGGCGCAGGAAGGGGACGATCTCCGCGTCGAAATCGACCGGGCTGTCCCTGTGCAACGCCGCCACCGGCAGCGGGGGATCCCCGGCGGTCGCGTGCGATTCGAAAAAGGCGAGCAAGAGCACGGTCAGGAACAGCGTGATGTGGGAAGGCAGCGTGGGATCGGGTCTCATTATTTCGCGGGAGGCTCGGCGATGCGCAAATCGATCGGCTCAGAAAAAACCGTGAACTTCACGTCCTTTTCGTTGGCGCGATTCTGGGCGGCCTGCGCTTCTTGTTGGGCGAGGGTTTTGGCGGCGTTCGCTTTGGTGACCAACTCAGCCAAACGGGCCGCTTCGACTTTGGCGGCTTCGGCGAGCGCCGCGGCCTCGGCGGCGGCTTGCTCGAGAATGGGCTTGGCGGCGGCGTTCGCGTCCAGAGCCTGCTTCGCGGCGGCGAGCGTTTTGCGAGCGATCGAGAACGCGGCATTCGCGTTGTGGGCGGCGGTCGTCAATTCGCTGATCTTCGCAGGATCGCCAACGAGGACGGCAGCCTTCGCGGCGTCAACCGCGGCCTGGGCTTCCGTGAGCGCGCTCGTCAGGGCGGTCGCGGCGGCAGCGCTTTCCTCTAAGGCATGGTCGGCCGACGTCCGCACGGTCTCGGCCGCTCCCAGCGCGAGTTCCGCCGTGCGCTTGGCGGTCGTGAGTTTGGCCAGCGCCGGTTCGTGCGCGCCCTGTGTTTCCATGACCTTGGCCTCGGCGTCCGCCAAAACGATGCGGGCCGGTTCGATGTTTGCCTTCGCGTCCGTCACCGCCTGTTCCAGCGCACCCTTGTTGGCGTCGTGGTCGGTCACTCGCTTGGCCGCAGCCTGGAAGATCGGTTCGGCGGCTTGGGCTGTTTGCGCGGTGGAATCCCGCGCGGCAGAGAGCATTGCGAGTTGGTGCGCATGCGACTTCTCCTCAGCCGGGATGGCGGCCGCCGCGTCGTCGGCGAGCTTCTTCGCTTCCTCGAATTTCGTCTGCGCTTCGGATTGGGTTTTCTTCAGGACCAAGAGGTCCGCTTCGGCATCAGCGATGGATTTGGCCGCGGCGACCATCGCGGTCTCGGCATTCTTCGCATCCGTTTCGGCCTTGGTCTTGGCTTCGGTCAATATCGCCAAGTTGGCGTTGTGAGCATCCATGGCGGCGTTGACGTCTGCAGCGGCCTTCATTGTCGCTTCGAGTTGGGCACGCGCGTCGGCTAGCACCATTTCCAGGGCGAACTTGGCGGTTTCCTTGTCGGTCACCGCCTTGGTGGTACTGGCCAAGGCCGCTTCCGGAGCCTTGAGCGCCTCGTCGGCCTTGGTCATGGCTTCGACGAGAGTCTTGGCCGTTGCCTCGTGCTCGGCTGTCACCTGAACGATCTCCGACGCCGCGAGGCCTGCGGCCTGTTTGGCGATGCGAAAACGGAGGTCTTCAGTGGCGGCGGCGTTGGCCAAAGCGATGCGCGGGGCGAGATGTTCGGCCAGCGCTTTCTCCGCGGCGGCGACCGCGGCCTTGCCGGCCTTGAGGGCATCCTTGGCGGCCTGAACCGCCTCGTCCAGCGTCCTGCGATGCCCTTCGTCGGCGGCGACTTCGATCTGGAGGGCGGCCTCGGCGTCGGTGGCGGCCTTCTTCGAGGCGTCGGCCTTGGCTCTCGCGTCGGCGGCGGCCGCCTCAAGCGCGGGATGGGCGGCCTGATGGGCGTCGCGAGCGGACATTACCGCGGCCAGCCAGGCCTCGGGCACCGTTTGGGCCGCAGTGGCGGCGACTTCCGCGTCCCGCTTCGCGGCGTCGTAGGTGGCTTGAGCTTCGGTGAGAGCTTGCGCCATTGTCTGGCTGGCGTTGGCGTGCTCGGCGGCCACCTTCTCGGCGTTGGATCGCTCCGTGTTCGCGTTGTTGACGGCGTTGTCCGCCTTGCCCTTGGCGGCGGTCAGGCGGTTGGCCAGAGCATCGATGGCCGTCTTTCGCGCGGCCCAATACGCCGCGGCATCGGGGTTGGACCGGTATTTCCCCAGCACCCCGTCCAGTCGCAGGACGAACCGGACCTCACCCGCCACAGGCTTGTTGTTCCCGTCCTGGTTGAAGTTGATCTTGAGCACGCCCTCGTCGCCGGAAAGATTGAGGACCGGCGGGCGGGTGAAACCGGGCAATCCGTAAGGGGTCACATTGAACGGTGCCTTGACCTCGTTCCCTTTGGTGAGTTTGACCGGCAGATCCAAAGGCTTGTTGAGTTCAACCCGCCAGATTTTCGTCTCCGCGGCTGCGATGGCGAGTCCCGCTGGTTCGCCCGAAACTTGCAAGGCGAATCGGGTCGTCAGGCGGGAGCGCGTGCGGTTCTTGGTCGGGTCCTGCGCGCTCCACACCAGCGTACCGGTTTGCGCGGGCACCGTGACCTCTTTCCCATCGAGGGAAGCGCTACCGGTGATCTCAATTTCGCCCACCCAATCCTGCGCGTAAGAGGAAGCGGAGAGAACCATATAACCCTCGTCGTTCGGTCCGACGATCGCCATCGGCGGCGCGAACACCCCGGTGGGCAGGCCGCTCACGGCAAGGGTGATCGGGCCATTGAAGCCGTCCTCTCGAAGGGCCAGGATCCGGATGAAGCTGGTGCCGCCCGCAGGGACCCGCGTGACGCCGGGCATGGCGTTGCGCCCCTCCTGCCAATTCTTGTCCTGCACGGCGATGAGCTGGAAACCCGGGCGGGCCTTTCGAAGGCCCAGCCGATACGGCGCCAGCTCACCCGCGTGGCTCATGTTGTTGCCGAGAACAATCCGGTATTCCCCATCCTCCGGAGCGGTGAAAAGAATCCGGGCATCGCGCGATCGCGTGTCAAAGCCCACTCCGTCCTGGGGGATCAGGCTTTTCATCACAATGTCGTCCTCCTCGGCGATGAACCTGCTTGTCTCCTTCTGATCGGGGGCGTCGGGCGCTGGCTTGACAATCTGCTGCAGGATCAAGGTCGGGTCGACCGGGATGGCCATCCGATCCGCGATGACTTCGATCACGAACGCCTCGTCCTTGGAGGCGCTAAAGCGGTAGCGGTCCTGGTCTCCGCTCCGGTCGAAGCGCCCGACCACCTCGCACGGAGTCTTTACCACCTGCTCGTCCAGATTCCCATCTTCCACGATGAGTTCGTCCCGGGCCAGTCCGATCCGCAGCGGGTTGGACGCACCTTCCCGGTAGTCGAATCCTTCCGCGATCCCCTGCAACACCTTCCCGCCGTCCACGAGCGCGGGGTTCCCCGTAGCGGGAAGATCGATCTCCACTTCCTTCGTTTGCAGGGGATCGCCGTGCGCCGTCTTGATCTCGCTCGCCTCGCCGCCGGGAAGATTGCGCCCGTAAAGGGTGAACTTCTGCCGGGTTTCCGGTGTGCCCGCGGGCGGAAAAACTCCGTCGAGCCAAGGCGCGGTGCTTGCGATCAGGCGGTAGAAATAAGGGGGGCCTCCGCTGAAAAGATTATCGGACACCTTGATGATGTACTCCCCATCCGCCGCAGCCGTGAAATCGCCAAGAGGATCGAGCCCGATCTCATTCAGCGACGCCGCGATCTCCTTCCCGGAGGGATCGACAACCGACACGATCGCGTCGATGCGGGAGTCGATGCGCTCGCCCCAGACGTGGACGAGGACTCGCTGGCCCCGGCGCACCGACAGCTTGTAGTGATCCGAGCGATTGGGAGTGGTTTGCGCGTTGATCGTCTGCTCGAGTTCGATCGGGGTGGCGGTCTCGAGGGTTTCATTGCCAGCCGCGACGGTTACTTCGGAGGCTCCCTTGTTCGGGCTCACGACGAAAATCCGCGGCGTGGAGAGCCCGAAGCGGCCGACGCTGCGCACCTCGTGCATTCCGGCCGGAACATTGGCCTCGATCCGCACCGTGAACTTGAGCCCGTCGGGTCGCGGTTCTGGCCAGATCTCGTCGGCAGGCAGGATCACCGGTTCGGCGGTGATCGAGGGATCGGTGAAGCGCAGCCCTGTGAGGTCGTCGAGATCGGTTCCCGTCAGCTCCACTTGGAACGTCGTTCCGGCCTGGCCGCCCGGAGGAAAGAGGGTGTCGATCTCCGGCGAGGGAAATTGCGCCCTCGCCAGGGCGGGCGAGATGGCGAGCGCGGCGAAGAGGAACAATCGCATCACGGCGGGTTGCCTTCCGGATTCCATGGCCCGGTTAGTGATTGAAGAGGAATTCCTTGGTGCTCAACAAGACCCAGAGGAGGTCCTCGTATCCTTCGCGCGTCGATTGCGCGAGATTGGCATTGGGTATTTCCTCCGCTCGCTTGCGCTTCGTGTCGAGGTGAGCCAGAGCGATCTCCATTTCTTCGGCACGTGGTGGACGGGCGAAGGCGGCGAGGTAGAGTTCCCTGATCTTGTCCACGGCGGCTCGCTCGGTCTCGGCGGCGAGGAGCGCGGCGCGCCCCTGCCCCGAAGTTAACTTCCCGTGGATGGTGGACGAATTGACGAGATGAAGGCTTTGGGCAAGGTTCCCGTCGATGGCACGCTCGCATTCGCAGGCGCTTTCCATCTCGGGACGCCCGAACACGCTCAGGAAGTAGATGTCCTTGGTATACTGGTCATCCGGCAAGGCTACGGCGCGCGTTCCCGGCGCCTGGTTGGGGAAGACATCCTCGCTCTTGGTCACCACGTTGATCGCATCCAGCAGGACCTCGGCCGGAAGACGGCGCGGATGGTAGCGCGAATAGTTCTGCCGATCGCTGGCATTGTATTGGTTCGGTTCCGAACTCAGCTGGTAGGTGCGACTGTTGCAGATCAAGCGAATCACCGCCTTCATGTCGTATCCGCTGTCGACGAAATACTTGGCCAGCCCATCGAGCAGTTCCGGATGCGTGGCGGGATTGGTCACCCGCATGTCGTCTTCCGGCTCGACGATGCCGCGGCCGAAGAAGTGCTTCCAATACCGGTTGACGAACATCCGCGCGAAAAAGGGATTCGAGGGATCGGTCATCCAGCCCTCGAGCGCCTGCCGGGGATCCTGTTCCTCCGGGATCTCGAGCACGGCGGCTCCCAGAGGCTTCGGAAGCTGGTTCTTCTTCGTGCTCGGATTCTGCGCGCTGGCGGATTTGCGCTTGTGGAAAACCATCTCCTCGCCGGGCAACTCGCCGGGCTTGCGCTGGAGCGTGGAGAAGAAAGCCGTCATCCCATAGTAATCGTCCTGGCTCCATTTCTCGTAAGGATGGTGGTGACACTGCGCGCACTGGATGCGAATCCCGAGGAAAACCTGGGCGATGTCCTGCATCTGCTCTTTCTGGTCACTCACGGCGCGATACCACGCCACCGGAGGATTCTGTCCCATCTCGCCTGAAGCGGTCACCAATTCACCGACGAATTGATCGAAGGGCATGTTGCGCTGGATGCAGTTCCGGACCCAATCATGGAAGGCGAAGGTGCCGCGCGCGAACTCGGCGGAAGTGCGTTTGTTGCGCAGCACGGCGGACCACTTGTTCGCGAACCAGTCGGCGTACTCCGGCGTCTCCAACAGGGCGTCAATCTTGTGGCCGCGTTTTTCCGGGTCCATGTCGGCCGCGAACGCTTCGGCTTCCTCGGCCCCGGGGAGGCGGCCCGCAATATCGAGGCACACCCGGCGCAGGAAGGTCGCGTCATCCGCCAGCTCCGAAGGCGGAAGCCCGAGCAATTCCAGCTTCGCGAAGATTTCCTTATCGATGAAGTTCTTCGGCTCGGGCAAGGTCACCGGGACTCCGAGGGGAATGTCCGCGAGGAAGACGTCGACGTGTTCCTGGAATCGCACCATGACCGACGCGCCCCCGGGCAGGCTGTTCATCTCGACCAAGCCCTGCTCTGTCACCGTGGCCATCTGCTCGTCGTTGGAGTCGAATTGAACCTCTCGCGTGACATCCCGGGTGGAGCCGTCCGAGTAACGCGCCGTCACCGACAGCTGCTGGCGCCCACCCGCCCTGGTCACCCGGTGTTTCGGAGCGACCTCGATCCCTGCGATCGTCGGGTCATCGTCGGAACCATAGGGAGTGCCCATCTCGATCCAGCGGATCAGTCGTTGGTAGTCGGGACTCCCCACCTCGATCCGGGCCCCGCCGCCGTGGGGAATCTCCCCGGTGGCCTTCGTGATCATGAGGCTGCTTTCGGGTGCCGTGAGCGAGATACGGCGGCCTCGCCCTTCCCGCAGGATGCGGTCATAGTCGTTCCAAGGTTCAAAGCCCAGCAGGGACAGCCGGAATCCGTTCTGCCCCCCGGATTTCCCGTGGCAACCGCCGCCATTGCATCCGTTCCTCGTGAAGATCGGCGCGATCTCGTTCGGGAAATTAATGGGCAAGGGTGAGCCCACCCGCGCCACCGTCACCTCGATGCTTCCTCGCGCGGCCCCGCTCAGTTCCGCAGTGATGACGGTCTTGCCGTCACCCACCGGTTTGAGGAATCCCGGGTCAAGAAACTCGACGATTCCCGCCGGCTCGACGCGAAAGGTCACCTCGCCGGTGACATCGCGGGGATGAGCGTCGGGCGTCTCGGCGGTCACCAGCAGCTGTTGTCGGGCGTCGGGGCCAATCAGGGTGAACCCGTCGCCCGTTCCGCCGCGTCCCGAGATGATCAGGCGGGGCTCCGCGT
>JAHEDC010000131.1 GCA_024641425.1 Verrucomicrobiales bacterium
TTTCGACGACGACCAGGAGACGCCCGACACCGCCACCTGCACCTTCGATTTCGGCGAGGTCGGCATGAGCTGGGACGGCAGCAGTTGCCTCCCGAGGAAGCGCGAGAAGAACGCCTTCGTTTCCATCTACGGCGACGCCGGCACCCTCGCCCTCGAAAGCTCCGGCTACCGGATCTACGATCCCGAGGGCAAGGAAACCGCGCAGAACGTCCCCGCCTTCACCGACGTCCCGCATTTCCAGAACCTCGCCGACGCCATCCGCGAAGGCACCCCGCTCCACGCCGAGATCGAGGACGCCCAGCGCAGCACCCTCCTCTGCCACTACGGCACCATGGCCTACCGCAGCACCGGCGCCGTCACCATCGATCCGGAATCCGGCGCCCTTGTCGACAGCCCCGCCGGGGAGAAATTCTGGGCCCGCGAATATCGGGAGGGGTGGGCACCGGTGGTGTGACCGCGCTTCCTCGCGGGTTCGAAATCAATTGTCATGCCCCACCGCGGACGAGAGCCATGAAATGCTGCTCGGATTCGACTTCGACCGTCTGGCCCGATTCAAGTTGTGCGAACCCGATGGCCGCCTCCCGGGCGAGCCATTCACCTTCCTTCTCACGCGCGAGAGATTGGCGCAGCGCTTCTCGGATCACCTCGCTCGCGTTGTTGTAAAGCCCGGATGCGACCTTCGTTCTCACGGCTTTCTCCAGCTCGGGCGTCAGGGAGATATTCATGCTCGGAAAGTAAAAGCTTTAGCAAAGACTGTCAATTCCTAGCGATAGGCCCGAATTCATGGCCCTTGACGTGGTGGCATTTTGCCACTAAAGATTTACTACATCATGTCCTCCGTCTCCATCAAGATCTCCAAACACGTCGCCCAGGCCGCTCGGGAAGCCGCGAAACTCGCGGATCGGTCGCTCACCGGGCAGGTTGAACATTGGGTGCGGCTCGGGATTCAGGCCGAGGAAAAACTCACCGGTTCGGCGCTCCGGGTGTTCAAGCACGGCGCGGACGCGACTGCCAAACCCTCCGACCTCGCCGAGATCGACGCCCTCATGGATCAACTCGCCATTCCCGGCCGGGCGACCGAGAGCGCACTGGTGTCGCGGATGCTGGAAGGGGAAACCCTTTACGCATTGGACGATGAGAACGAGGACATCCTCATCGAGATTTCTCCCGAGGGGAAACGTCGGCGTGGCACTCTCATCGACCGAAAATTCCTGCCTTTTCCGGAATGATTGACCAAGAGGCCCGGCCACGGTGGCGACGCTGCGGAATGTGGAGCTGCATCTGGGGGGCGTGAATGCGGCGCAGCATGTGGGGACGGGGGCCCGGGCGCGCTACGTGCAGTTGCGGGTGACGGACAATTATTTCGGCGTGCCGGGAATCGTGGCGGGCGGAAACCGGGTGGGGATCGGCGAGGTACGCTTCAATGTGGCGGGCCGCGGGCGGACTGAACCGGCCGCGGGGGGTGGAGGTAGACCGGAACGGCCGGATCTTCTGCCTGCTCTCGGGGAACGGGCAGATCGTGGAGGTGGACCGGGACACGGGGGCGGTGACGCGGACAGGCGTCGGCACCGCGCCGGGCGGGCGGGATCTCGTCCTTTTCGACGCCACGGACGGGGACGGGGACGAATTGCTCGACTCCTGGGAGGGCCAGCAGGGCTATGCGCTCTGCGACCTGCCGCCGGCGAGTGATTTCGACAGCGACGGGGCGAGCGCCTTCCGGGAGAAGCTCTTCAACCGCTCGGCTGCGCGCGGGGAATCGGAGCCGGGCGGCATCGCCCGCGCGCCGGGCGCGGTGGCGACGGTTTTCACGGCCGAGACGCTGGCCGACGAGGCCTACGCCTACCGGCTTCTCGTTTGCAGACGATCTGGCGGGCTGGCGTGCCGCGGTGACCGCGCCGGGACTCGCCCCGGCCGCGAACGGCTAACAGACGCGGATCTATGTGGTAAATCCGGTCGCGGAGGGATTCGGCTCGGGGGCGCGGCTTTTCGGGAGGATCGAGGGGCACCGTCCCGCGCTCTGATCAGGCGAGGCGGAGGAGGAAGGGAGCGCCGGCGGCGGAACCACGGATTTCCGGACCCGTGCAGGCCAGGGGGCCGTCCGTGACGGCGTCGAGCGCGTGCAGGGCTTCGGCGAGGGGCCCCGGGCCGGAAGCCGAGAGGGCGAGCGACCAGGTCCCGTCCGCGCCTTCCCGCGCGCCAAAGCGGGCCGCCCAGCGCGCGAGCGGGGGCAGGAAGTGGAATCCCGTCGCGGTGGCGAGGGAGCCTGCGTCTTCTCATGGGAATACCTGTAATCCCTCCGCGCCCCAAGGGGCAAGGGGAAAATCCGTGCTACGGCGTTGGGTTCGCGGGCGGGGTGGCCGTTTTATCAAGGCCGCAGAACCCTTGGACGCGTTCCTCGATGAGGCTGTAGAAAGGGTTCCAGCGCTGGCGGAGCATGTCGCCGGGGGGGATGCGGATGACGCCGCGTTCGCCGCGGTAGGCGAGGTTGCCGAGGGTGAGGTGGCCGCCGCCGCTGCCGTAGAGGATGTCGCTTTCGGGAAAGGGAAGGGCGACGTGGGAAAGGGAAAAGGTGTCGTCGGGCCAGGCGAGGTCGAGATCCTCGGTCTTGATGTTTTGGGTGCCGGCGCGGCGCACCTTCATCCGGACTTCGGCGGCTTCGGCTCCTTCTTCACCCCGGTTCGTGATGATGGAGAGGGTGAAGGTGGGTTTGGCGTCGAGGAGAAGCTCGCCGAGTTCCTCCCGGGGATCCTTTTGCAGGACGTGCTCGATCTCGACCTCACGGTTAATGTCGAAAAGGACCAGCTCGTGCCCGCCCTCGGGGAGCCGGGCGAAAAGGCGGCTGACGAGGGCAGGGGTGGAGACGGTGGCATCGACGGCGGACTGGAAGGCGAGGATGGGCGGGAGTTCGCCGAGCTTTCCCGCTTCCTGGAGGCGCGCGATCTTCTTGTCGATCTCGACGGTGATGCGGTGGGCCTGGTCGCCGGCGTTGGTAGCGAAGGAGATGTACTTGTAGGGATCGTATTCGAGCCCGACGCTGGTGTAGGCGAGTTTTTCATACCCGAACCAGCGCCCGAGACGGCCCTGCCAGACCGCGAAGGCGGCGGCGGGCGAGACGCCGATTTCCGGCGAGAGGAGGGCCATGCCGTCGGCTTTGGGGAGGGACGGATCCTCGATGCAGGCGAGCGCGTATTCGACGGTGAGGGCGCCGCCGTTCGAGTAGCCGACGAGGTAGAGTGGCTTGTCGCCGATGGTTTCGCGGAGGTGGCGGACGGCGATCCTCACGGCGGCGGCCATGTCTTCGCAGGTGGCATGGACGAGTCCGGACGGGATGGTGCCGTGGCCGGGGATGCGGAGGCCGATGACGGTGGCTCCGGACGCGTTGAGGCTCTGGCCGAGGGCGCGCATGCTGTAGGGCGAGTCGGACATGCCGTGGAGGAGGAGGACGCCGGCCTTTGCTTCGGTCGCGGCGGGCAGGACGAAGGTGCGGTTCCAGTTCGTCTTCCAGGACGTGGAATCGACGCGGCTGCCGCGTTGGTAGCGGTTGATCGTGTTCGCGTCTCCCGGACCGGTTTTCGCGTAGATCTCTTCGTCGAGTTGTTTGAAGAGGCGTTCCTCGAGGGCGAGGTAGCTGGCGAAGTCGGTGACATCCGATTTTCTGGTGAATTCCTCGTCGAGGTGGACGGTGTGCCAGATCTCGAGATCGGCCTTCCGCGTGAGCGTGTAGATCGCGACGCCGACGAGGGCGATGACGGCTCCGAGGAGCCCGTAGCCGACGGCGCGGCGAACCATGGTGAAGGAGATGCGTGCGAGTCGCTTCATGGCGCAACAAGGCGGGGTTCCCGCAGGGCGTCAAGCGGCGCGTCTTTCCGTTGACAGGCGGGTGCCCCCTCGAAGACGATGCGGGGCGATGAACCTCCGACTTCTCACCCTGATGGCCGCCGGCCTTGCCCTCGTGGTTCCCTCGCCTGCCGCCGAGCGGCCGAACATCGTCCTCATCATGGCCGACGACCTCGGGTTCTCGGATCTCGGCTGCTACGGGAGCGAGATCGAGACGCCGAATCTCGACGCGCTGGCGGCGGGCGGGTTGCGCTTCAACCAATTCTACAACACCGCGAAATGCCACTCCTCGCGGGTCGCCTTGCTCACCGGGCTCTATTGCGGACAGGCGGGGAACGAAAGCATGAAGCGTGGCGCGACCATCGCGGAAGTGCTGCGGGAGGCGGGTTACTTCACGGCCATGAGCGGGAAGTGGCATCTGGAGGCCGAGCCGACCGACCGGGGGTTCGAGCGTGATTTCGGCCACCTTTCGGGGGCGACGAACTATTTCGAGGGAGACAAGACATTCCGGCTGAATGGAAAGCCGTGGGCCGAGTTCGGCGACGATTTCTACACCACCGAAGCGGACACCGATTTCGCGATGCGCTTCGTCGACGAGGGCCTGGCGGCGGAAAAGCCGCTCTTCCTTTACCTCGCCTACAATGCGCCCCACTACCCGCTCCAGGCCCGGGAGGCGGACGTGATGAAATACCGAGGCAAATACAAGGCCGGCTGGGATGTCCTGCGGAAGGCGCGCTACGAGAAGCAGCTCGCGTCCGGCTTGCTCGACGCGAAGACGGCGAAGTTCAGCCCGCGCCCGGATTACATCCCGGCGTGGGATACGCTCTCGGAGGAAGAGAAGGACTGGGAGGATTTCCGCATGGCCACCTTCGCCGCGATGGTCGAGGTGCTCGACCGGAATATCGGGCGGCTCGTGGCGCACCTCCGGGAGAAGGGCGCGCTGGAGAATACGGTTTTCCTCTTCTGCTCCGACAACGGTGCCTGTCCCTTCGAGCGCACGAAGGGAAAGGACAAGATGCCCTGGGATCCGAGCACCCATTGGACCTACGACACCGGCTGGGCCCATGTCGGGAATACCCCATTCCGCTGGTATAAGCAGCAGCAGCACGAAGGCGGCATCTCGAGTCCGCTCATCGTCCACTGGCCGGCCGGATTGAAAACCACGCCCGGATCAGTCACGCCGCAGCCGGGCCATCTCGTCGATTTCATGGCGACCTGCCTCGATCTTGGCGGGGCGAAGTATCCGGAAACCTTCGGCGGTCGTGCCGTCGATCCGCTCCAGGGGCTCTCGCTTCTCCCGATCTTCCAGGGTGAAACGCGTGAGCCCCACGACACGCTGTACTTCCATTTCTCCGACAGCCGCGCGCTGCGCCAGGGCGATTGGAAAGTCGTCTCCGTGCGGAGTGGTCCGTGGGAACTCTACAACCTCGCGAACGACCGGAGCGAGCTTATCGATCTCGCGGCGAAGGAACCCGACCGCGCTACCTCCATGGCCGCCCTCTGGCAGGAGATGGCCGAGAAGACGGATCGCCTTCCGGAAAACCAGCGGAAGCCGGTGAAGGACACGGGTAAGCCCTTCCGATACCGCCAGCCCTAGGAGCGAGGATTTCCGTTTGACTTGACTGATTCGTCAAGTAGCGGTGGTGCATGCCACCGATCAGTACTGCCCGCACCCGACTTCTGGAAGCGATGCTCGACGCGATCTGGGAACGGAGCTACGGCTCGGTCTCGGTCGATGCGATCTGCCTGCGCGCCGACGTTCGGAAAGGGAGCTTCTACCATTTCTTCAAATCGAAGACCGAGCTGGCGGTGGCGGCGCTGGATCATCTTTGGGAAACCCGGAGCCGCCCGGCACTGGACGAGATTTTTTCCCCGACCCGCCCTCCGTTGGCCCGCTTCGAGCGCTTGCTGGAGTATTGGTATCAGCGGTCGGTAGAGTGCCAGCAGGAAAAGGGTCGGGTTCTGGGATGCCCGTATTTCAACATTGGAGCGGAGACCGCGCTCGCGGAGCCGGAACTGGCGGCGACGGTGCGTGAAATTCTTGACCGCTACCAGGGCTGTCTTGAAGCGACGCTTCACGAGGCGAATGCCCGGGGCGATGTCCGGATCTCGAATCCGGCGGAAACCGCGGACTGCCTCTTCGCGCTGATGGAAGGGTGTTCGACGCAAGCCCGCATCCACAATGATCCGGAGCGCGTCCGGCATTTCGCCGACGCCTTTGGGCGTGTCATCGGTGCGGAATTGAAACCCGATCTCGGCGGGGCTCTCGCCATCGCATGACCTTTACCAATCAGTCAAACAACTTCTGAAGATGGGTTCCAAAACCAATTCAAAGCAAGGCCTCGCCTGGGTCGGCATCATCGGGGTGCTCGGCGTCACGATGGGGTTCGGCTGGAAGGCGATGCGCGACGCGAAGCCCGCGGAGGGTGGTCCGGCCGCCGGTGGCGGGCGTCCGCCGAGCACCGTCATCTTCAAACCGGCCGAGGAGAAGGACATGGTGGAGTATTTGGCGGTGACCGGAGACCTGCGCGCGCTCCGGCGGGCCGATGTCGCGGCCCGGGAGGCGGCGGCGGTGGATTCGATGGAAGTGAACGAGGGCGATCTCGTGCAAGCCGGAGCCGTTCTTGCCAAACTGGACGGACGTCGCCTCGCCGCGCAGTTGGCCGAAGCCGAGGCGGCCTTGACGGCTTCCCGCGCGGAATTGACCCAGCGTGAGGCTGAGAACGACCGCGCGCGACGCGACGAGGACATGATGCGCGCGCTCTGGGAAAAGAAGGCCGTCGCCGAACGCGAGTACCTCGATAGCGCGCGGGAGGCCAAGGTGGCGATCGCGAAGGAGAATGCGGCGCGGGAAGCCATCGACGCGGCGCAGAAGCGGTTGGATCTCCTCACGGTGCGGAAGGGCGATCTTGAAGTTACCGCTCCCTTCAAGGGCCGGGTGGTCGCCCGCCATGTCGAGCGGGGCGAGTGGTTGAAGGAAGGTGATCCCGTCGTCACGCTGGTGTCCTCGGGTGAGATCGAGGCCTGGCTCCAGCTGCCTGAGCGCCATGTCGCCGCCCTCAAGGAAACCGGGCCCGACGCCGTGGAACTGCGTGTTTCCGGCAGCGCGGCCCCGATCCAATCCACCGAGTTGGCCCTTGTTCCCGATGTGGACGGACGTTCGCGGCGCTTCACGCTCATCGCCCGCATCCCGGATCCTGACAATACCCTTACGCCTGGCACTTCGGTTGACGCCACGGTTCCGCTTGGAAGGCCCTCGCCGCATCTGGTTGTCGCCTCCGACGCGGTGCTCCAGAGTTTCGCCGGCACCTATGTCCTCGTCGTGGGCGACTCCGAGAAAGGGCCGCCTATGGCGCGGCAGATTCCGGTCGAGGTCCTGTTCGAGCGCAATGGCGAGGCCGTGCTCGCAGCAGGCGGGTTGAAGGCGGGCGACCGCGTGATCGTCGAGGGCAACGAGCGTCTCTTCCCGAACACCCCGGTCAATCCGCAGCCATGGAGCGAGACACGGGCGGAAGAGGATGCGGCAACCGCGGACGCGCACTGACACCATGAAGGGACTCATCGACTTCCTGCTGCGGCAGCCCATCACGATCACGGTCGGCACCATGCTTGCCGTCTTCACCGGTATCCTCGCCATCACACGGGTGCCGGTCCGCATGACGCCCGAGGTCTCTTCCGTGGTTATCGCCGTGACGACGAACTGGGAGAATGCCTCGTCGGAGGAGATCGAGTCGGACATCATCGAGGAGCAGGAAAAAGTGCTCGGCGAGGTGACGGGGCTGAAGTCGATGATCAGCACGAGCGCCTCGGGGCAGGGGACGGTGCGCCTCGAATTCGAAACCGGCACCGACATCGCCAAGGCCCAGCACGAGGTGCTCCAGAAGCTCGACGAGGTGCCGGGTTACCCCGACGGCGTGCTGCGTCCGGTCGTCCTCGACATCGATCCCGAGTCCGCCGATTACATCGCGTGGATCGGACTCTTCTCGACGGATCCCGCCTTCGATCCCGGCCATCTCTACGACTTCATGGACCGGAGTATCAAGCCACGCTTCGAACGCATTCCCGGCATCAGCGAGGTGGGAGTGAACGGAGCGACCGCCTCCGAGTTACAAGTGATCGTCGATCCCGCCGCCCTCGCCCAACGTGGCATCACTTTCGCCCAGCTCCGAGCCGGCATCACCGAAGCGAACGCGAACTTCTCCGGCGGCAAGATCGAGCAGGGCAAGCGCGACTTCCGCATCCGTGCCACCGGCCGCTTCGACACGCCGGAGTCCGCGGGCGACATGATCATCTTCCGCGACGAGGCGGGCTCGGTTCATCTCCGCGACGTGGCCGAGATACGGAATGACTGGAAGGAACCGACCTCGTGGGTGCGCTCGCGTGGACAACGCGGCGCCTTCTTCAACTACCAGCTCCAGCGGGGCGCGAACCTTTTGGAGACGATGCGCATGCTCCATGAGGAAGTCGCGCGTCTGAATCAGCCCGGCGGTTTGCTCGAAGAGAAGGCCCGCCAGCTCGGGATGGACGGCACCCTCGAACTGGTCAGCACCTACGACGCCTCGACCTATGTCGAGGACGCCTTCAATCTTGTCCGCTCGAATCTTATCCTTGGAGGTGTCCTCGCCACCATCACGCTCCTCTTCTTCCTCCGCAGCCTGAGGGCGGTCGGAATCATCGCGATTGCCATTCCCGTCTCGACCATCGCTTCCTTCACCGTCCTCGTCATGCTCGGGCGTTCGATCAATATCATCTCGCTGGCCGGACTTGCCTTCGCGGTGGGAATGGTCGTGGACAATGCCATCGTGGTGATCGAGAACATCTTCCGCCATCTGGAGATGGGCAAAAAACCGCTCGACGCCGCGCGCGATGGTACCCTGGAAGTCGGTGGCGCCGTGCTCGCCTCCACCCTGACCACGGCCGTTGTCTTCGCGCCCATCCTTCTCATCGAGGAACAGGCCGGACAGCTCTTCCGCGACATCGCGCTCGCGTTGATGGCGGCCGTCAGTCTTTCCCTTGTCGTGAGTCTGACCGTGATTCCCGTCGCGGCCGGTCGGTGGCTCACAGAGAAGAAAAAGGACGGAGGGCCCACCGCCTTCGACCGTGTCTTCGGCTCTCCCGTATTCAAGATCCTCGGGGCTCCCTTCCGACCCTTCGGCATCCTCTTCGAGAAGTTACCGGACATGGCCGCGAACGCCGTTGCTCGACTTACCTCGACATGGCCGCGACGGCTGACCGTGATCGGGAGCTTCACACTGGTGACCATCGTGGGGACCGTGATTCTCAAGCCACCGCTCGACTATCTTCCGAGCGGGAACCGCAATCTTGTCTTCGGCCTCCTCTTTCCTCCGCCCGGCTACAATCTGGAATCGCTTTCGAAAATGGGGGAGCGGATCGAGAAGAGGATCGAGCCTTTGTGGGAAGCCACGCCCGACAAATACGGCATCGAGACCCGGCTCTCCGGCGGCAAGGTCGTGATGGAAGACAATCGCAAGGAGATTCCCCTCAACGATGGCTCGGGAAAGTCGGTGATCCCGCCGAAACTCGATAACTATTTCCTTGTCTCCTTCGAAGGCCGAATGTTCCACGGTGGGATCTCGGCGGACAAGGATCGGGTCGCCGACCTCGTGCCGGCCTTCAACGCGGCGACCTCGGGAACGGCTGCTCCCGACACCTTTGCCTTCGCCCAGCAGATGCCGCTTTTCCGTGTCGGGGGATCGACCGGATCCGCCGTGCAGATCGACTTCCGCGGTCGTGACCTCGATGCCGTCTCCGGTGCGGCGGGAGCCACCATGGGCGCGCTCATGGGGGCCCTCGATCCGCGTTCGAACATCACTCCGGCGCCGCCGAATTTCGCCTTTCCACTCGACGAGATGCGCATCGTCCCGAACGATGCCCGCCTTCGCGAACTGGAGATGACGCGCTCCGATCTTGGCATCGCGGTGCAGGCCGGGGGGGACGGGATCGTCCTCTTCCGCGACTACGAGCAGAACGGCGAACTCAAGGATATCAAGATCCTGACCAAACGCGAGGACGGCGAGCAACCGCTCGACAAGCTCCTCGATCTTCCGGTGGCGACGCCGACCGGCGCTATCGTCGATCTCCGCTCGATTGCCAAACTCGAGCGCGTTCGCGGTCCGGATCAGATCCGCCATGTGGACCGCCAGCGGGCGGTGACCCTGGAACTGACGCCTCCGCCCGGGCAACCGCTGGAGACCGTGATCGACCAGGTGAACGGAATGATTGCCGGAATGCGGGAACAAGGCGTGATCCCGCCGGGAGTCGATGTCAGTCTCGCCGGTTCGGCCGGAAAGCTCTCGGAGATCATGGAATCGCTATTGGGTGACGGCAGTATTGCGGGGGCGCTTGGCAGCAGTCTCATCATGGCTGTCATTATCATCTATCTTCTTCTGGTCGTGTTGTTCCAGAGTTGGAGTTACCCGTTGGTCATCATGCTCAGTGTGCCGCTCGCGACCTTCGGCGGATTCCTTGGCCTCGCGATCATCCATAAGTGGAGCCAGTTGGACCGCTACATGCCGGTGCAGAATCTTGATATGCTCACGATCCTCGGTTTTGTCATCCTCGCCGGCGTCGTGGTGAACAATGCCATCCTCATCGTCCATCAGGCGCTCAACTTCATGAACGAGGAAAAACTCGACCCGTTCGAATCGGTCGTCGAGAGCGTGCGGAGCCGGGTTCGCCCGATTCTTATGTCGACCTTGACTTCGGTGGGCGGGATGCTCCCGCTCGTCATCATGCCCGGCGCTGGCTCCGAACTTTATCGCGGCCTCGGAGCCGTGGTCATCGGCGGCCTTACCGTCAGCACTGTTTTCACCGTCTTTCTCGTTCCCGCCGTCCTCAGCGTCATCTTCGCCTTGAAGAAGGAGGCGTTCGAAGAAAGCGGCCAGCCAGTGGCAGCCTGAGAATCCACGATCATGCGTCCGTATTTTCTTCCGACACTTTTCCTCGCCTCGTGCGCCGTGGGTCCCGATTACCGGGAGCCGGAGGAGAAACTCGGAGCGGCGTTCAAGAACGCGGGTTTCGAAGCCCCGGCACCCGAAGGTGACTGGTGGGCGCTTTTCAAGGACGCCGAGCTCACGCGCCTGATGAAGGAGGCTGACCGAAGCAGCCCGACCGCTCTGGCGGCTCTGGCCCGCTATGATCAGGCCCGCGCGTCGCTGGGACTTGCGCGGGCCGATGCCTTTCCGTCCATTACCGGCGACGCCTACGCGAGGCGCCAGCGTGACAGTGGAAACACCAACTTTTCCGCAGGCACTTACAATGATTACCGCACCGCGTTGAACCTTTCGTGGGAGGTCGACCTCTGGGGCCGGGTGCGCCGCGAGATCGGGGCCGCCAAAGCGGATGAGAACGCCGCCCGTTTCGATTGCGAGGCCGCACGGCTTTCCCTTCGGGGCGAGATCGCGCGGGCCTATCTTTCGCTCCGCTTCGCCGATGCCGAGATTGTCCTCCTCGAAGACACGGTCAAACTGCGTGCGGAAGCCGAGCGACTGATGGAAATCCGCATGGACGGCGGGGCCAGCAGCCGCATCGATCACGATCGTGCCGTGACGGAATACGAGAGCGTGAAAGCCGAGCTCGCCCAACTTCGCGCCCAGCGTGGCCGCTATGAGAATGCGGTGGCGGCCCTTTTGGGAACGAGCGCGTCCGACTACTCGGTCGCGCCCAATGGAAGACGTCCCTCGCTTCCGCACCTCCCGGCCGGGGTCCCGTCCGACTTACTTCGTCGGCGTCCCGACATCGCGGCGGCCGAGCGGAAAATCGCGGCCGCCAACGAGCGCATTGGCCTCACTTTGGCGAGTTATTATCCACGACTCACCCTTACGGGAATCGGTGGGGCGCAATCATTGAATGCCACCGATCTCTTCAATCCCGGTTCGGAGCTTTGGAAACTGGGCCCGGAAGTCACACTTCCTACCGTGGGCTTCGGCTCGATTCGCGGAAACAAAGACCGTGCCGTCGCCGTTGAAAAGGAAGCGCTTGAGAATTATCGGGATACCCTCTTCCGCGCCGTGCAGGAAACCGAGGATTCCCTTGGAGATAGTCGTCATTTGGCGGACGCGGCGGCCTCGCGTGAACGGGGCGCGAGCAGTGCCGAGAGTGCGGCGAAGCTTACCCGCGAGCGCTATCTCGGCGGGGTCACCGATTACTTCGAACTCGTTGATGCCGAACGCACCGCCCTCTTTGAGAAACGCGCCGCCCTGACCATCGACCTCGCCCGGGCGCTTGCGGCCACGCGTCTCATTCAGTCCCTTGGCGGCGGTTGGTCCGGCTGATCCCGAACGTGCTTCTCTTCGTTCTCCAGTTCCTTTTTTGCCTTGTCCTGATCGGGATCGGTTGGCGCGGGGTCGTCGCTGATCCGCTTCTTTGGTGCGGAGTCGTTGCCGGTTCCTTGGTTCTTGTCTCCGGAGTCCTGGCCATGCGTGTGGGGCAGGTGCGGGTGACCCCGCTGCCTGGAGAAGGGGCGACGCTCTGTCGGCGCGGTCCCTACCGCTTCATCCGGCACCCGATGTACAGCGGCCAATTGCTCGCCTTCGCCATGTTCGCTGTCGGTGAAGGCGGCCTCGCCGGATGGCTCGCTTGGCTTTCTCTGGCGGCCGTGCTCTGGATCAAGATCGAAATCGAAGAACGTTTCTGGCTCGTCCGCGATCCGGAATACGCCGAATACCGGCGCACGACCAAACGGCTTGTTCCATGGATTCTCTGACCTCAGGTCACTCAAGGCGCGCCAGGACCCGCCAGGCGAGTTTCGCGTAATCGCCACCGTAATGGTGCCCGTCGGGGAGGAACTCGACCGCATACTTCGCCGGATCGACGGCGTGGGCGAGGGAGGTGTTTTCCTTTTCGCCTGCAAACCGCCCAACGGGTTCCGGCGGGAGATGCCGCCAAGGGCCGGGGAGCGCGAGGGGATCGGAGGGGGAGTCTGTGTTTCAGAGCACTTAGCGTTGCCAGAGGATGTGCGTCGTCTCCAGCGGGATCGTGGCGCCATCGCGGCGCGGGATGGCCCGCGCGGTGTAGTCCTTCGCGGGGCGATCGGCCGGGACCTCGGCGCTGAAAACGTAGCCACCGGCGGCGCCGATCAGTTCGCGGATGCGTTTCATCGGATGCCTCTCGGGCATCCCGCCATGCGGATCTCCGGCATACATCTCCACCTGCACCGTATCCGGGTCGAGTTCGTCGAAAAAGAGCTGCACCTCGAAGCGGTGGTGTTGGTCGCGGGTGTCCACCTTGACTCCGCCGAAGTGAAGCGCGGCCCATTTCTGGTCCAGCTCTCGCAGTCCGGCGACGATCTGTTCGCCGAGCGCGCCGCGATCGGCGCTGCGTTGGGCGCAGGCGGCGGCGGCGGGGAGGTAATGTTGTTCGGTGTATTCGCGCACGGTGCGGTTGGCGGAGAAGCGCGGTGTCAGCTTCGCCATGCTTTCCCGCATCCGCGCCACCCACGCCACGGGGACGCCGAGGTCGTCGCGGGTGTAGAACTCGGGGATCACTTCGTGCTCGAGCCGGTCGTAGAGCTCCTCGGCCTCGGCGGCGTCCCAGGCCGGATCGCCGTCGTGTTCCCGGCCATCGCCGATCGCCCAGCCGACGTCCGGCGCGTAGGCTTCCGCCCACCAGCCGTCCCGTTCCGAGAGGTTGAGGCCGCCGTTGACG
>JAHEDC010000593.1 GCA_024641425.1 Verrucomicrobiales bacterium
TCAAAGGTGCTGACGAAAGCCGGCATCCCCGTCATCGACGTGTCCGAGCACACCGGCGAGCCCGAACTTTTCGATGGTCGGCTCAAGACACTCCATCCGAAAGTGCATGGTGGATTCCTCTACCGTCGGGATAATGCGCGGGATGTGGCGGACGCGGAAAAGCACGGCATTCTGCCGATAGACCTGCTGGTGGTGAATCTCTATCCTTTCGAGGAGACCGTCGCGAAGGAAGGGGTGACGCTCGCGGAAGCGATCGAACAGATCGACATCGGAGGCCCCGCCATGCTCCGGGCCGCCTCGAAGAACTACCAATCGGTTACGGTCGTCTGCGATCCTGCCGACTACGATGCCGTCATCGAGGAGATGGAGGGGGAGGACGGTGAGACGAGCCTCAAGACGCGCGAACGACTGGCGATCAAGGTATACCAGCGCACGGCCGCCTACGACCGCGCCATTTCGAGCTACCTGAATGACTCGCAGCAGACCGAGAGCTCCTTCAGCCTGACCCTGCCGCTTTGCACCGAACTGCGCTACGGCGAGAACCCGCACCAGAAGGCGTCGCTCTACGGAGCGTTTGACGAGTATTTTACCAAACTGCAGGGCAAGGAATTGTCCTACACGAATGTCCTCGATATCGCCGCCGCCGCCGAACTCGTCTCGGAATTCCGCCGTCCCACCGTCGGCATCCTCAAGCACACGAACCCCTGTGGCGTCGGCTGCGCGGATGGCGATGAAACCCTGCGGGAAGCTTGGGACAAGGCCTTCGAGACCGACAAGCAGGCTCCGTTCGGCGGTGTCATTGTGTGCAACCGCCCGATGACGGAGGGCCTCGCCCGCGTTATCAGCGAGATCTTCACCGACGTCATCATCGCCCCGGATTTCGACAGCGAGGCGCGCGCGCTCCTGCAGAAGAAAAAGAACCTGCGGCTGATCAAGGTGGCCGACGCCTTTTTCACCAAGGCGCTCGCCGATTCCGTCATCCGTTCAGTGCCCGGCGGCCTTCTGGTCATGGACCCCGACTCGCATTCGCAGGGCCTGGCGAGTCTTGAGGAAAAAGTGGTGACCAAGCGCCCCCCGACCAAGGACGAGATCGAGGCCATGCGCTTTACCTGGCGCGTCGTGCGGAACGTGAAATCGAATGCCATCGTGTTCGGGGCCCGCGACCGCACGCTGGGGATCGGGGCCGGGCAGATGTCCCGCGTCGATGCTTGTCGTATCGCGGTATGGAAGGCCAAGGAGGCCGGGCTCTCGCTTGAAGGCAGCGTGGTGGCCAGCGATGCCATGTTCCCCTTCGCCGACGGACTGGTCTCCGCCGCCGAAGCCGGCGCCCGTGCCTGCATCCAGCCGGGGGGATCGATCCGGGACGAGGATGTGATCAAGGCCGCGGATGAGCGCGACATGGCGATGTGTTTCACCGGATTCCGGCATTTCAGGCATTGAGCGGAATCGGCGTTCCGGTCAAGGCTTGCAAGCGTCGGCGAATGGCGGCAACCTGATCCGGATTCCCGATGAAGAACGCGAATATTCCGATCCAACTCCTGGCAGGCGTCGTCCTGCTTGGAATCGGGTATTGGGCCGGACGCCGGGAAGGATCCGTGGGAAGATCAAGGGAGCTTTCCCATGGATCGGCAGGGGCGTCCGCGGACGGGGCGTTGAAGCCATCGGGCGTCACCGGAGCGTCGCTCGCGGAAAAAGCCTCGAAGGCGGAAGTGCGGGACTTCCTGCCCGGTCGACCGTTTCCGCGGGGCGGAGCCGACGGGTGGCTCCGGAAACTCGCGGAAGAGGGAGAGATCGACGGCTATTCGAGGATTTTCGAGCTTCTGCAACAACTTGTGACGATGGACTCCGAGTCGGCCCGTGAGGTCGCGATGGCGGTGAAGGAGATCAAGGCGCGAATGGCCGATGAGGACGGGGACACGGATGCGATCTGGCCTTTCGATAAAGATGTCCTTGACGGCGCCTTCTACGGGGCCGTGTTCCTGCTTTCACAAAGCGATCCCGGAGAGGCTTTCGAGCTGTTTTCCGGAATGGATGGAATTGAGGAGGAACTCCTGACGATGGTCTGGCGCGATCTCGCGCGCGAGGATCCTTCGAAAGCGGAGTCGATGCTCACCTCGTTGGAACCCGACAAGGTGGGGGAGGCGATCGCAGGCATCATGGAGCACTATCGGAGGAATGATATCGGGGCTGCGATCGCACTGATGGAGAAGTTTCCCGGTGAGGACTACGACTACGAGCGGAGGCAACTCGTCGAACGGATTAAGGAGTCCGATCCCCGGCGGGCCCTTGAAGTGGCCGCTGGTTTCCTAGACCGGGGAATGACGGCCGGGCCTCTGCAGGCGGCGATGGACGACTGGATGAGGGAAGACCGGAAAGCCGCGCAAGCGTGGGCGGCGGAATACTCGGGACCGGGCTCCGCGGTCGTGCGGGCCCGCATCCTCGTGGGTGACGCGGCGGGCGATACGGAAGCCGCCATGGGGAATTTCGCCGCCCTCCGGCGGGAGGGGGTGGCGGACGAATGGCTGAGGGACGCGCCTACGGCGATCGTCCAGGCTTTGGGGCGGGATGATCCGGGGATTGCCCGCGCATGGGTCGATGGTTTGTCTTCAGGGCCGCTCCACCTCGAAGCCGTATCAGAACTGGCAGAGATCTGGGCGGCCAAGGACTCCATCGCCGCTTCGGAGTGGATCTCGTCGTTGCCTCCGGGTGACGCCAGGAACGCGGGAGCTCGGCAACTCGTCGAGGCGATCCAGAAGCGCGATCCCGCCTCGGCTTTGGAGTGGGCGAGAACCGTGAGCGACCCGCCCATGCGGCGGAATATGATCGACGGAGTGCTTGAGGAATGGGACGAACAGGATCCGGAGGCCGCTGAGGCGGCTACCTTGGGATTGCCGGAGGATGACCGTCCGAAATCCGGACGCTAGCGCGGTCTGGCGATTCGGCTATTCGCGTCTTCGGCGATACCACACCATGCCCATCGCGTAGGGGTTGTCCTCATCGGCGTGGTAGGCGTCCTCCCTCTCGATCATCCATTCCTCCGGATCAAAGGCGGGAAAGCGCGCTGCCTCGGGATACATGTCGCCGATCCGTGTTTTGACATGCGTCAGGATCATCCGCGAGGCGAGCGGCAAGGCCTGCCCGTATACCGATGCGCCCCCGCACACGAACAGTTCGGTGTCGCCGGCACCGGAGGCGATTCGCAACGCCGCCTCCAGGGAAGAGGCGACATGGGATTGCTTCTCGCGCGGGTGGAATGACACGTTCGAAGTAAGGACGATCGGTCGTTCCGTGCGGAACCAACCGGCCATTTCCGCGTAGGTGATTCGCCCCAGCAATATCGATTTGCCCGTGACGATGGTTCTGAAATGGGCGCCATCGCGGGGAAGTTTCCACGGGATTCCTCCGTGCCCCGTGCCAATGATGCCGTCCTCCGACAGGGCGGCGATGAGGCATATCTCGAGTCTAGGTTGGTTGGCCATCGGGAAGGAATCCTGTGGATTGATCGCGCGCGTTCACGGGGAGAATTCTACACTTCAGGGGAGCAGCTTCAATGGATGATCGGGAAACGCAGATGCTTAGGCA
>JAHEDC010000594.1 GCA_024641425.1 Verrucomicrobiales bacterium
TCAGGGTGCGGAGGTCGCCTTTTCTGAGGGTGATGCCGTCCTTGTCGAGCTTCTCCAGAAGCGGAATGAGGATGCGGCGGGTCGTTTCGAGGGCGTCGCGGAGTTCGGAGGCGGTGGCCTGGCCCTTTTCGAGCAGGCAGCTGCGGACGCGGTCGATCGCTTCCTGGTAGGCGGCGGCGGAGAGGATTGCCTTGTCGCTCAGGACCACGGCCTGGGCGCTGTCGGTGAGGAATTTCAACGCCGTCTTCTCGTCGGCGGTGCTTGCGAGTTCGCCGGGGTTCGGGGGTTCGAGGGGATTCTCGGCGAGCTTCGCCAGAATGCGCTTCCCGGCGTCCCGCAGGTTTGGCGGAAGTTCGGGAACGTGCGCGCTGTTCCGGATCAGGGTGCCTGCGCGGGTGTAACCCTTCGCGGAAAGCCCGTCCAGCACGAGGTCGAAGAGCTTCTCGTCGCGCAGGTGCTTCTTCACGAAGGCGCGGAGGGTTGAGAGCGGCAGGCCGGGCAGCTCCGGGTTCGACGCGTGCAACGTATCGACGCGCTGGCCCGCTCCGGCGATCAATTCCCGCCACCACGTTGCCTCCATCAGCCAATGGCCGAGCGGAATGACGTTCCCTCCCGCCAGCGCCGCGTCCAGAGTCGCCGCGATCTCGCCCTCACTGAAACGCGATTGCCGCAGCAGCCCCTCGCGCGGCACCGCGAGGTCGCGGGCGAGGAGACTGGCCAGGAATTCCCCGCAACCGGCCCCGGCGTGCGCCCGCGTTTCCAGCAGCGTCTTCTGCCCGGCGGTGCGGTAGGCGCGCGGAGCGGGATTCGGATCCAGAATGGTGCCGCCCGCGAGGGTCAGCGTGTTCGACCAATCGCGCAGGACGAAGCGGTCGCCGGCAAAAGCAAACGCCGGCGTGTCCAGCCGCAGTTCGGCGAGAGCCCGACCGCCGGCGGTCAGCTCCGTATTCTCGAAAAAGAGGACACGGGCCGAAATCGACGCGCTCCCGTGGTGCAGGCGCACCCGCTGGGCGTGGCGGACGACGCGCGAACTCTTCGACGCCCCCGGCACCGTGCGCGTCGTCTTCTCCAGCACGACGTGGAATCGCCGCGCGGCCTCGCCCAGTCCCGGCACCGTCACCACCGCGCCCCGCCGCAGGCCCGAGCGGTGCCGGGCGCTCGCGATTGTCACGTCGGTCAGGTTGATTGCCGTGCGCGTGCCGGGGAAGGCCTCGTCCGTGTTTGCCTTGTGGCTTTGCAAATTCCGCACGCCCGCGCCCTGCGCGCCGGGCTCGACGAGTACTTTCTGCCCCTTCTTCAGCCGACCTCCGGTGAGCGTGCCCGTGACGACGGTGCCGATCCCCTGCGGGGAAAAAACCCGGTCCACCGCGAGCCGCGGCTTCCCGATATCGAGCGGTTCCGCCAGCGCGTCGAGAGCGCGGCAGAGCGCCGACTTCAGCGCCTCCAGCCCGTCGCCGATGATCGCGCACACCGGCACGATCGGCGCGTCCTCGAAGGGCGTGCCCTCCAGCGCCATCGCGATTTCCTCCGAGACCTCCGCCGGATCCTCCACCGTATCGGCCTTCGTGAGGGCGATGACCGCCTTCTCCACGCCCAGGTAGTTCAGGATGTGCAGGTGTTCCTCCGACTGCGGCATCCAGCCGTCGTCGGCGGCCACGACAAAGAGCGCGAGGTTCAGCGAGCCCACGCCCGCCACCATGTTCTTCACGAAATCCGCGTTCCCCGGCACATCGATCACCCCCAGATCATAGCGGCGCTCCGGATGCTCCGGATCGGCGATCTCCAGATGGGCGAAGCCGAGATCGATCGTGATCCCGCGCGCCTTCTCCTCCGGCAGGCGGTCGGGATCCGTGCCCGTCAGCGCCTCGATGAGCGTGCTCTTGCCGTGGTCGATATGGCCGGCGGTGCCGATGATGAAGCGTCGTGTCTGCGGGTCGGGCATGGGTGGGGAAAGCGCCAGTGTAGGGGAGGGGAAGGGGGCGCGGCAATGGGGAAGTTTGGGCCGTTCGGGAGTTTTCGGTTTTCCGTTTTCAGGAAGAGGCGCACGGAGGCTCGCTCCGCCGTAGCTCGCCATTCCAATGTCGAGGGGTGGCGGGCTTTGCGACGTCGCACGCCGGTCGAAATGCGAGCGGTCGCTCGGTTCGGCAGGAGGGCAACCGGAGCGGTCGCCCTACAGCGCGGGCCGCGTCGTTGCGAGCACTGCCGCACGGGTTTCCGCCATGGGCCGAGTCGCCGGCAAGAGCTATTCCCGAAGCCCCGTTCCGACTTTGAGCCGCTCGAGATAGGCCGTGTAACTGTAGGAGCGGTCGCGCTTTTTGCCGGAGATTTCCTGCAGGACCCCGGCGTCCACGAGGGCGGTCATCGCCTTGGTCGCGGTGGGGCGGGTGGTGTCGAGCAGTTCCACGGCGGTGGCGATCCTGAGGATCGGGTGCTGCGGCAACATCTCGAAAAGCCGGGCGGCTATGACGGTGCTGCCGGGAGTGACCAGCACCCGTTGCCGATCCGCGTTCACGAGGGCGAAAAGATCGCGGGCACTTTCAACCGCTTCTTCGGCAATCGTGGATACGGCCTTGAGAAAAAACGCGATCCAGCCTTCCCAGTCTCCCTCGGCGCGGACGGCCGCGAGACGCCGGTAGTATTCATCCCGATGGCGCTTGAAATAGAGACTGAGGTAAAGCAGCGGTGCCGAGAGCAGGCCCCACGATTCAAGCAGGAGCGTGACCAGAAGGCGCCCGATCCGCCCGTTGCCGTCGAGATAAGGATGGATCGTCTCGAACTGGACGTGGAGGAGCCCGGCCCGCACCAAGGGGGGCAGATCGCGGCCCGCGTGGAGGGAGCGCTCGAAGTCGGAGAGGAGTTCCGCCAAGCGATGGGGCGGAGGCGGAACGAAAGCGGCATTGCCCGGGCGGGTGCCTCCGATCCAATTCTGGCTCCGGCGCACCTCGCCGGGGAGCTTGTCGGCACCGCGCGCGCCCTGCATGAGACGGGCATGGGCCTCGTTCAGGAGGCGCATCGAAAGGGGAAGTCCATCGGGTCGTCGCAGCTGATCGAGGGCAAATTCGAGCGCCTCCAGCGAATTGCAGACCTCTCGGATGTCGGCGTTCTCTGAACTCGCCTCCGTCCCCTCGGCCTCAAAGTTCAGAAGGTCGACCAACGTCGCCTGCGTCCCTTCGATCTGCGAGGAAGGCACCGCCTCTTTGCGGACGAAACCGTAAATAAACCAATCCACCGAGGGAACCATCGCACCCGCCAGATCGAGTCGGCGCAGGCCTTCCTCGGTGACGCGGATCTGCTCCCGGAGTAGTTCGCCGATTTCAAGCGGCGGCTCGGTCGGTGGCAGGGGAAACGGGACGAACGCCGCCACGGTTTCATTGGCGACGGCGGTGGCTTCGTAGGTCAGGGCTTACGCATCAAAAACCCCCTGTAAAATAGGGGTGGACCGATGCGAAAGGGTGCATATTGGTCTTGGATGACTAAGCAAGACGCATCCTCACCAGACTCCCCGTCCAACATCGGCCTCGTCGCCATCCTCTCCACCATCCCCGATCCGAGGCGCGAGCACGGGCGCCTGCACAAGC
>JAHEDC010000595.1 GCA_024641425.1 Verrucomicrobiales bacterium
TCGAGACGGTATCCGCGTATCTGGGATTGTCCTTGAGTGCGATCCAGAGGGGAGAGGAACGGAACCTGTCCCAGGCAGCCTTGTGATCGGCTTCGTTCTCGTAGACAAGCATGTAGGTGAGTTGGGGGAGGTTCGCGGCGACAAGGGCCTGGCCGAAAAAGACGGGATGAAGCCCGACCTTGGCGAAAATGTCGATTTCCGCGGAGTCGAACATCTCGACCTTGAGCATCGCCTTCAGTTCGTCGGGACTCTCGTAGGTGCGGAGTTCGAAGAAGCGTTGGCCGGGATCGGTCGGTTCGCCGGGAACCTTGAGCCGGGGCATTCCCGAGAAGGCTTGGAGGAGTGTCGACTCGATGCGCGAATAGATCGGTTTGTCCTTCGGCGCGCTCAGGAAAGCTTCCGCGTGTTTCAAGAGTTCCGGGTCGGCGGCGAACTTCTCCTTTGTTTTGGTCCATTCGGAAAGCGCCTCATGGGGGAGGAATAGATAGCGGAACTCGGTCTCTCCGTCTTCCGGAAGCCTTTCCTTCGGCGCGAAGACGCCCACCGGCCCGACTCCGGCTCGCCCGAGCGCCGGCATCACGCCCTCTTCCATCATCGCGTCGAAGATCTTGGCGGAATCCGCGGAGGTCAGACGGTAAAGGCGAATCTCGTAGAACTGGCGTGCGTCGGCGGGAGCTTCGGCGAAGACCGTCAGTTGAGAGGAAAGGCAAAGCGCGGCGAGGAAGGCGAAAGCGGGGCGTTTCATGGGGGGGACCCTAGCGAGGATACCGGACGGAGGGAAGGAAGAAAACCGGCAGGCACCGTTAGGGTCGGGGTTCCCGCACGGTCATGACGAAGGCGCCGGCACGGTTCACCGCATGAACCAGGCCTTTCCCGTCCCGGAGGCGGACGAGAAGCGCGGATTGGATTTCGGCGAGGGCTTCGGGAGCGTTGTCACGGGCGAGCATGCGTTCGTAGAAGGCGGTCATGAAATCGACGGTGCCGACGCTTTCCACCGACCAAAGGGTGAGAACGAGGTTTTCCGCCCCGGCGAGGAGAAAGCCCCGGCGGAGACCGAAGACGCCCTCGCCGGAGCGAATTTCCCCGGCTCCGGTGTCGCAGGCGGAGAGGACGACGAGTTCCACACCCTCCAGATCAAGATCGGCGACCTCGTCGGCGAGGAGGAGACCGTCGGAGGCGGGATCGGGAGGCGCGGCGTCCTCAGTCTGGCCCGACGAGGTGTCCATGGCTCCCGCAAGAGCAAGGCCGCTGTGAAGCATGGGATTCGCGGAGGCGGGCGACCGTGACTCGCGAGCGCCACCGGTCGCGGCGTCCTGAAGCGGAATCCGTCCGGGTGACGATGGCATTTCGGGCGTGGATTCGCCGACGAATCCATGCGTCGCGAGGTGAAGAATGCGGGGCGCGCCACAAGCGCGGAGAGCGGTTTCGGAGGCCGCATCGCCGGAGAATGGGCGGATGGCGAATCCATGGGATCGTAACGCGGTGGCGAGGAGATTTCCTTCCCGTCGGGTCTCGGGGAGAGGGGGGAAGTCGAATTCGCGACGGGGTGCCGTTTGGAACGAGGAGAGGCCGGTCGGGTCCACGATCAGCGGGGAAGGGGCGGCGGCGCTCGCGAGATGGTAGTGGATGTCGGAAAAGATGGCGGCGACATTTTCGCGCCCGGGGGGCGGCGTGATCCGCGCCGGACGGAGGAGGTCGCGGCCGCTGGAGACGTAGCGGAGGGAATGGGATTCGGCGAGGAAGCGGCCGCCGGCATCGAGGAGGGTCGCGAAGGAAACCCGGTTGAGAGCGGCTTCCGGGCAAAGGAGGAGTGCGTAGGCTTTCGGGGGCAGACTGGCCTTTATGGGGGCAACGAGCGCCTCATAGAGCGAGCGGCATGAAAGTTCCATCGTTTCCTCATCGGTGAAGCCGCGCGCGCCATGCTGGTAGAGGTCAATCGCTTCATTGATGGTCTTGACGGGCCCGAGAACGATCAGGTGGGGGCTTCCGCCTGGTAAGATCGTGATTGCCGCGTAGCGATCCTCGCCTGGCGTGGTGCCAGTAGCGTCCGCGTAGCGAAAATAGTCGATGAAGACAGTGTCCGGGGAAAGGTTTGCCGCGATCTGTTCGGGAGTGACGGCCAGCGATTGCCCGCTGCTGCCAAAACTGCCGGTCTGGCGGGCGATGGCCCGTTCGAGTTGGTTGCGGCTTTCCTCAAGGGCGAGGATTTCGGAAGTCGATTCGTCCCGCGAGAGTTGGGCCGCACGGAGTTTCCCGCGAACGCGAAGGAGTTCCTGCCAGCTTTCGCCGGAACGGGAGGCGGCTCGCCGGTCTTCGGCCACGCTGTCGAGGATGATGCCTTTCGAGGCGAGGAGGAGGGCCGCTGTTTCCGTCTCAAGCCCGAGGGAAGCGGCAAGCGCCAGTGGACTTTCCTGCGTGCGCCAGTCCAGGCGCTCTTGCTCGGTAGTGAAGCTGAGGACACGGGCAAGATCCTCCCGGTAGACGGCGATGGCCCGGCGGGTGGCTGCGCGCGCCATGGGCGAGGTCGGACCCTCGATCTGCAGGGCGTTCAATGCCTGGTAGTGCAGGAGTTTCCCAAGCCTCTGGGGAAGAAACCGGGGGCTGTTCTCGATGATGTCGAGGCTTTGTTCGAAGAGGGATGCGGCCTTCGGAAAGGCGCCGGCAAGATATTCAAGAATGGCAAGGTCTCCCGTAATCGTGCCTGTAGACCAATGCCGTGATCCGTTACACTTCCGTCGTATCGCGAGGGAATGGAGGAGATGTTCGCGTGCGCTGTCGAACTCGCTTTCCGCCATCTCGATGAGCGCGAGATTGCCGAGAATCAGCGCCGCATCGGGATGGTCTGAGGGAAGCGATTTCTCGCAGATCGAGAGGGCACGCTCCAGGTGCGTTTTCGCGGCCTCACTCTTTCCTGCCATATGAAGCGCCGTCGCAAGGTTGTTCAGGGCCAACGCGACGTCGAAGTGATGGGAGCCGCGGATCCGCTCGATAAACCGAAGGGCTTCGGTCATACTCGCGACGGCGGCGGCATTCTGTCCCAAATAGCCCTGAAGGAATCCCAATTTGCTCACGACTTCCGCTCCCATCGGATCGGTTGAGGCCAGAATGTCCTTTTGGCGCGCCAGGCAATCCCGAACGAGAGGATCGGCCTTCGCGAATTCCCCACGGTTCAGATAAGCCTGCGCCAGCCCGGCCTTTGCCAACAGCGTCTCCGGATGACCGTCGCCGAAGACAGCGCGGAAGATACGGAGAGCCTCGAGCGCGCAGGACAATTGCTCCTCAAGCTGGTCCAATGCGATACAGGACACCGCAAGATTGCCCAACATGCGCGCGGTGTCAGGATGCTCGGCGCCTTTGGAGGCAGCGTTGAGGGCGATGGCCGATCGCGATTGGCGGGCTGCTTCGGTGGGATTCCCGTTCATGAGATGGAAAAGGCCGAGGCTATTGCGGGCACGGGCCTCGAACGCGGAGCCGTCGCCGAACGATTCCGCCGCCGTACGGATGAGTTGGTTGAACAGGGTCTCGGCTCTCTCCCACTGGAAGAGGGCGATCGCAATCTCGGCACGTGTCTCGAGGG
>JAHEDC010000596.1 GCA_024641425.1 Verrucomicrobiales bacterium
GCGAAGTCGCCCATGGCGAGCGCGCGGCCCTCGACATCGGCGAAATCGGCGAAGCGCTCGCGCAATTGGGTCAGCGCGGTGTCGAGCTGGGCGTCGGTGACGTCGGCCGACGGCACCTTGACCGGAATGTTCTTGTATTCGGGAAGCTCGAACTCCGGGGAAAGCACCAGCTCGGCCGTGAAGGAAAACGTCCCGTCCGGATTGTGGCTCTTCTGATCGACAGCAGCGACTTCGAGAACCTTCAGCTCCTCCTTCTTCACGCCTTCCTTGATCGCGGTGTCGATGACCCGGCCCTCGACCTCGGAGGCGATCTGGCTCGCGAAGCGTTTCTCGATGACGGCGGAAGGCACCTTGCCGGGACGGAATCCAGGCAGCTTCGCCTGCTTGGCGTAGGATTGGACGATCTTCGCACGCTCCCCCGCGATCACATCGGCGGGGACTTCGACGCGCATGGAGGCCTTGCATTCCGGGAGTTTTTCTACGGTGACGTTCATTATGGCAATTCGCTGGAAAAGAATAGGTTACACACCAGAAAAGGCGACGCGATCCGCGTTGTGCCTCCCCCGGCGGGCGCACAAACTAGGTGTACTTTGCCGGAAGTGCAACGGGAATGCGCGGCGGCGGGGTTTCCTCCGTGCGAACGCGTGCGAGCATCTTTCCGGATCGAGCCTCGAAATCGACGCGGGCGCCTTACCCGACTCGGAGCTTGCGAAGAAGCGCGGCCGATGATTGTTTCCCCGCGTGCAGCAACACACCCCGCCTACGCCCATGATCGACCGCGTTTCCATCACGGATCGCGCGTTGGAGCTTGGGATCGATCTCGGACTCCTCGACGAGAACCTCCGCCTCACCCCGCTCGAACGCATGCGACAGCACGACGAGTGCGTCCGGCAAATCCTCGCCGTGCAGGAACGTCTCGGTGTGCCCCCCGACGATGCGACCTGACTTCGAGGGCCTTCTCGCCGCGCTTGTCGGAGGCGAGGTCGAATTCGTGCTTGTCGGCGGTTACTCGGCCATGCTCCACGGCAGCTCGCTCATGACGCGGGACGTGGATGTCGTCTGCCCGATGGATTCACGAAACCTGGCCCGGCTTCACGCAGCACTACTCCACTGGCACCCGGTGCACCGGATGACGCCCAAGGCACCTCCGTTTACTCCGGAGGACGCCGCCCGGAACGACTGGAGGAATCTCTACCTCCGCACGGATATCGGAATTCTCGATTGCCTCGGCGAGGTGCGTGGCCTCGGGGACTATGCAGCCTGTCTGACCCGCAGCAAGGCGCTGGATCTCGGTGCGTTCTCGATCCGGACGCTCAGTCTCGAGGCCCTGATCGACGCCAAACGGGCCATGGGCCGCCCGAGAGACCTACTGACGGCACAAGAACTCGAAACCATTCGAGAACGCCGAAGAGCCTCTCCAGGCTCAGCTGATGAACCCCATTAACCATTCACAAATAGCCAATAACCAACTCACTCCTTCTTATACTCGATCCCTTTCCCTGAGCCCTGGCGGCGCACGATTTCACGCACCTTGCCGTCGAAGCCCTCGGCCTTTCCGCCGGCCGCCTTCTTCGCGATTTCCTTTTTCACGAAAGCGTCGCGCTGCTTGACCAGGTCACTCATCTTCGACTGGAGCGCCTCGCGCTGGGTCTGCTTCTCCGCGACGTATTTCTCGAGTTCCTCCTTGTCCATCTTGCGCAATTCCTCCGGAAGATCGGCCTTTTTCACCTCATCGAGCGAGAAGCTCTCCTCCGCGAGTTCGGCCACGAGATCCTCCCGGCCGCTGATCGCCTTGCCCTCGCCCTTGGCGAAATAAGCGGCCCGCTCGGCCCCGCGCGAGGCGGGCGCGCTGGAGGCGGCAGCGACCTTGCTCCGGGCGAATTCCTGCGCCTTCGCGTCGCCGTAGGGGATGACGGTCTCGTTGATGGCGCGGGTCAGTTCGGCGATGTCCTTGTCGACCGGCGTCTCGATGGTGACCATGCCTCCGCCCTGCTCGATGGCGGCGTAGGAACCTTCGGAGAGGTGGGCGATTTCCTTCCAGACGGGCGTCGTCTCTCCGTTGCTCCCGCACTGGATCGCATTGATGATGATATCCTTCCGCACCGCCTGCTCGCAGATGACCGGATAAAGGACGTCCTGCTCGTAGTCCATGTGCGGCGGGGCGTCGCCAACGAGGAAGATGATCTTCAACACGTCGGCAGCGTCCTCCTTGCCGCTCCACTCCATCTTGTGGACGGCCTCGTGCAGAGCCTGGTTCACGCTTTCCGGGCCGTCCCCTCCCCCGTTCGCCTCGAACTTCATCAGTTCCTCGTAGATGGCATCGAGATCGTCGGTGAGGGGATTCACCTTGGTAATGTAGGCGTCGCCCCGGTCGCGGTAGCCGATGAGGCCCATCTTCAATTCCGGCAACGGCTTGGCGTCGGTCATCTGGTTGGCAATGGCCCAGATCTTTTCCTTCGCTCCGGCGATGAGGCCGCTCATCGAGCCCGTGGTGTCGAGGACGAAGCAGACCTCGATCCGTTTCGCGGGCGGAGCGGGTTTCTTCTTCGCCTCGTCGGCGACAAGGGAAATGGGCAGGATGCCGGCAAAGGCGGCAATGAGAAGCGTGGGAATCGTTTTCATGAGGATGTTCCTTTCGGGTGGGGATTTCAGGATTTCTTGGCCGGGACGATCTCGTAGGTTTTGCCGTCGATGCGCAGCCGCATGGACGGGCCGATGGAAAGCCACTGGGAGATTTCGGTATTCCTCGCGACGAGCTTGAACCAGGCCTCCGAGCCGAACTCGACCTTGACGACCTCGTCGTCCGGATGCTCTGCGATCTCGGCGTCGGCCCAGCCGACGGCATTCCGGTAGAAAGCCTTGCCGGCAAGGAGGCGGGTCTCCAGGGCGGCGGCGGCCCCTTCCAGACCATACTGCGCCTCGCTTTCGGCCTCGGCCACGTCGCTGAAATACTTCGCCTCCTTCAGCTTCTTCGTCGCGCGGGCCGCCGCGACCGAGCGGTCACCGCTTTCCTCCTTGGAGAGGCTCTCGTAGGCAGAGGCATTGCGGCGCATCTCGATGGCATCCGCCGGCGCCGAGGACGGATCGGCGAGCCCGCCGGCTCCGAAGCCATCCCCGAATCCGCCCGCCGCGTCCCTTTCCGCTCCCCGGAGCGAGGAGGACATGCCCGAAAACGTCTGCCGCGAGCGGGGCAACTCCCGCACCGCCTCGTCCTCGACGATCAGATACGAGGTGTAGGGCGTGACGATCCCATAGCGCCGGGCCAGGAGGACGACCTCGTCCTTCAGCTCCGCCGACTCTCCCCGGAGGCGAATCTCATCGAGCAGATAGCCGACCCGCCGGGTCGCCCAGAGGCGGGGGATGAAGCCGTGCGCTTCCCTCGGGGCAAAGTCCGCGTCGTAGCGGAAGACGCGCTTCTCGCCATTGATCGTGCCTTCGAGCAGGACACGCGTTTCGCCGTCTTCACCCTTCCCCCGCAGACTGTAGCGCCCGAGCACGAGCAACTGGTCGCCCTTGAAGAGATCCGGTAGATCGCCGGGGTAGCGCTTGCTCAGGCGCACGTTGCCTTC
>JAHEDC010000597.1 GCA_024641425.1 Verrucomicrobiales bacterium
AAGAAGGGGGGTGAGATCGCCGTAATGGTCCCGGCCGCCGTTCTTGTTGAGGCGAGGAGTGCGCCCCATCTCGGCGGTGACGACGAGGAGGATCTTTTCCGAAAGCCCGCGGGCCTCGACATCCTCGATGAACGCGGCGATGGCATGGTCGGCCTGACCGCCGAGAGGCTCCATGGCGCTGAGTCCAGGGGCGCTGTTGCCGTCGGCATGAAGATCCCACCCGCAGTCCGAGACGGTCACGAATCCGCATCCGGCCTCACAGAGCCGCCGCGCGAGAAGCATCTGCCGGCCAAGGAGGTTGGTCGTGCGGCGCATGTTGAGATAACGCGTCCATTCCTCCATGCGGAAAAGGGAGCAGGTATCGTAGCGGGAGACGACGCGCGGATCCTCCTTGCTCAGATCGAAGGCGGCGGCGATGCCCCGCGTGATGATCTCATACGCCTGCTGCGCGTGCTTTTCCATGACCTCGACCTCTCCGCTCGATTCGAACTTTCTTCGGAAACCATCGAGTCTACCGAGCAGTTGGCGTCGGTCCTCGAAGCGACCGGGAGGAAGAGCGAGGATCATGTCGCGCTGGAGTTCGCCGCCGCCGGAGGGATTGAAGGCCGCGTGGGACGCACCGAGCGTTCCGGGGCTCGTAAGACTGGAGAGCGCGTTGGTCTCGAAATTGGACTCAAGCTTCAAGCCCTCACTCACGGATTCCGGCAGGATGAGCGTGTTGCGCGGCATTCCGGTTTCCGGGTGATTCGCCCCCGCGACCCGGCTGTAGAGCGCGCTCATGGCGGCGTTCATTCCGTTCCGCGCGCCCGTGACCACCACATGGTTGTCATGGCCGGCGTTCTTCGATCCATAGGACCGCACGACGGCGAGCTTATGCGCCATCGCGGCCAATTTCGGGAAGTTGGAACCGAAGGTGACCCCCGGGATCGAGGTGCGGATTTCTCCGGTGACACTGCGGACGCCCGAAGGCGCGGTCATCTTCGGATCGAAAGTCTCAATGTGGGGCGGCCCGCCCTGGAGAAAGAGCAAGACCACGGAACGGTCGCGAAGGACATCCCCGCCGGCATCGTTGGCCGCCCGCGCCTTTTCTCCGATGAGCCACGGGAGTGAAAGGGACGCGCCCCCGAGGGAAAGGGAACCCACGCGAAGGAAATCGCGGCGGGAATATCCCCGGCCGATTCGGTCGGCCAATTGGTCTTGCAGTCGAAACATGGGCAGCGGCTTTTCTCACCGGTCTCCCAAGCGCTTCTCCAAAGCAAACGAATTGGACGCTCCGGGGCCCGCGCTAAGGCGAGGCATCCTGAATGAGAAAGTAGATGCTATCCCGATCAAAATCGAAGGCGAAGGGCAGCGTGAAGGGCCCGTAGGTGGTCGTCGTCCCGCCCGACATGATACTGTCGCTGATGTCCGCGCCGAAACCCAGCAGGTCGAATGAGTAATAGAGTCCGTAGAAGCGATTGGGCATCGAGTTCCAGGTCACGGTGAACTCCTTGGTCGCTGGATTGAACTGGAAATCGGTGATCTTGAACTCCACGGGCGGAGAGAGGATCGTATCGGCGGTTTCGCCGCCGGCCAGGCGCGCGATCTGTTCCATGTCGAGCGCGCCCGCGAAGATGGCGAACTCGTCAAGACAGCCGTCGATGGCGGCGGCCCCGTTTCCGATCTGGAGGTCGGAGAAGTCATTCGCGAGCGGTGCCGTCCCGTTTCCGGTAAGGATCGGAACCCCATCGATGTAGACCGTCTTCGTGTTGCCATCCTTCACGAACGCGTAGTGTCGCCACTGGGTGGCGTCCACGGCACCGATCGGCCCGCTGAGGCGGTTTACCCCTGCGGTGCAGCAGCCGCTGTGGTCGAAGTAGATGTTACCGTCGCTCCAGGGTGAATGGGCCTGGAATCCGCGCTGGGTGCCCGTGCTGGAGGGAGACCGAATCCAGAACGAGGACGACTGCACGGTCGTCGAATTGAGTTTCTGCCAGAAGCTGATCGTCAGCTTGTTTCCGGGGGAGGCGAGATTGACGAAGTTCGCGTTGACGAGAACGTTTTGTCCTGGCGCATAGCACATCGCGCGGTCGGAGCCTGTCCCCGATGCCCCGCCGCCGGGCGCCGAATAGGTCGCCGTAACGGCGGCGGCGCGGCCGATGACGACATCCTTCGCGATCCCGGGATCGTTGGCGTCGTTGAAATTCCAGTAGGCCAGAAGGAAGCTCTCGCCGGGCGTGAAGGGGATGCTGAGCGTGATATTGGGGTCCGCGCCATAGGGGCCCTCGACCGAGTCGGAGAAACCATCCATGTCCGTATCGAAGAGATTCGGATTCGTGCCCGGATTCGTCGGCGACACATAGAGGCCCGAGCAGTTCTCCGCATCATCGCGAAGACTATCCCCGTCGGTGTCGGCGACCAGGGGGTCTGTGCCCGTATCGGCGGCACTGACCCAGACGCCGGTCTTGGTCTCGGGGCCGTCCAAGAGACCGTCGTCGTCGGAATCGTCGTCGGTCGGGTCCGTGGTGCGGGCGAGTTCCTGCGCGTCCGTCGAGCCATCCATGTCGAAGTCCGCCGGGGCCATGCCGAGTTTTGTCAGATCACCCGGAAAATAGGAATACTCCCAGCTATCCGGGAGACCGTCGCCATCGGCATCCGACGATTGTGTGATTTCGAGCGGAGTCTTCGCGCCGGAGGCAACGCTCATGATGTCGTCGGCACCGACTCCGCTGGCGAAGACAGCGAAATCGTCCATCTGGCCGTTCACGCTGTTGACGGCTCCGTTGTAGCCGATGAAGAGCGTATTGAAATCCGTCGGAAATGCCACCGCGCCTGCGTCCTGGTTGAGAACGACAACGCCGTCGATGTAGACCACCTTCTTGCCGCCGTCCTTCACGAAGGCGAAGTGGTGCCACTGGGTCCAGTCGACGGCAGGCACGACGGAAATTCGGCTCGTATTGGCCGCTGTGCCCGCGTGGTCGTAGTAAAGGCGGTTGTCCGACCAGGGCACGTGGGCCTGCATGCCGCGTCCGGCGATCCCAGGGGCGGGGGAATTCATCCAGAAGCTACTCGCCTGGGGATTCGTGTTGTTGCGCTGCCAGAACATGACGGTCATCTTATTCGCGCGGGTGGCGATATTGAGCCAACTGGTGAGGTTGGCCCGCAGGCCATCGCCGGCGACGGCGGTATTCAAGGCCAAGTCTCCCGCGAGCCCGGTGCGGCCTCCGGCGTCCGCAGTGTATCCGGCCCCGGCGACCATGGTCGCGACAATGCCGGCCCGGGTGTCCGTGGCGGTGGCGGGATTGCTCGCGTCGTTGAAGGGCCACCAGGCGAGGAGGGTTGGAACGCCCGGCTGGATGGGCGTGCTGGCGGGATTGACGGGGCTCGATCCGTAGGTGATCTCAAGCGCGTCGTTGGTAAGGTCGCCATCCGTGTCCGCAAGGTGGGGATTGGTTCCCGTATTGGTGGGGCTGGAGTAGACGCCGGTATTGGTCTCCACCCCATCGAGAAGGGTATCCGCATCGGTGTCGGCGACAAAGGGATTGGTGCCTGTATCCATGGCGTTCATCCAGATTCCGGTTCCGCTTT
>JAHEDC010000132.1 GCA_024641425.1 Verrucomicrobiales bacterium
CCCGGTGGGATGGGCGCGCAGGAGGCCATGATCATGGGGCCGCTGATGGGCGTGGCGGATACCGTCATGCCCGGCCTCGGCCAAGGCCAGGCCGGCGTCGTCGTCAATCTCCCGGAGGGAATCCTCAGCGTCTCCAATGCGGGGACTTCGTTCAAGGAGGCGGTCCTGATGGGCGGCGGGGCGATGGCGGCGGGAGCGCTCTTGGGGGTGCGGTCATCGAGTTCGGTGGATTATCCGATGGCCACACCCGCATTCGAAGGGACCGAAGAGATCTACGAGGCCCCGATCGAAGCGGTGCCCGAAGAGGCCCCCGAAGAAGGAGACGGCGATGCCCAAGAAGCGACGGAAGAGAGCGTCTCGGAGCCCCAGGCCGACGCGGGCGGCGGCGAGTCCCCGGACAAGGCGGCCGCCGTGAAGGAAGCGCTGCTGAAGGAGGTCGAGGCAAACCTGGAGGCCGAATCCACGAAAGCCAAGGCGGCGAGGGCCCTCTTTGGCGGGGGAGCCTTTTCTCCCCAATGATCGCGGCAGACCCCCGCTGACAATCTCTTCACCGTCTTCTTACATCCGCCTGACACCTTTTCCCGGCTCCGGGTGAAGGTGAGGGCGTGAACTTCCCGCTTCGCCTCCGTTTTCCGCGCGCCCTCGCCTCTGTCGGCTGGGTCGCGTATGTTCTTCTGGGCGGGTTGATCGTCGTCAACTCGCTGCCGTATTTCACCGAGGGCGACCGGATGCCCTTCATCGGGGAAAAGGGCGCGATCGGCGAATCCGGGACCTGGAGGGCGGCGTTGCTCGTCCATGTCGCGTCGGGCATCGTCTGCCTCGCCGCCGCCGTGGGGCAGTTCTTCCGCGGCCTGCTCCGGCGTTTCCCATGGCTGCACCGCTGGATGGGACGGGCCTATGTCTGGAGCACCCTCCTCTTCCTCTGCCCCTCCGGTGCCTACCTCGCGCTCTTCGCGAAAGGCGGCCTCGCGGGACAGACCGGCTTCCTTCTGCTCGGCGGCCTCATGTTCCATAGCACGCTCAACGGCCAACGCGCCATCCTCCGCCGCGACACCCCGTCGCACGTCCGCTGGATGCTCCGCTCCTTCGCCATGGCCGCGACCGCCATCACCTTCCGCGTCCTCCACCTCGGCTTCGCCCTTGCCGGAATGGTCTACGAAACGAACTACATCATCGCCCTCTGGCTCAGCATCGTCCTCAACGTCGCCGTCGCCGAATCCGTCATTCGCCTTCTCCCGATCACCCGAAAAAGACAAACCACCATCGATCATGAAACCGATCCATCCTCATCATTCCCGCCTCCTCGTCCTCGCCACCGCTGGCGCCGGATGCCTCTTCGCCGCCCTCGCCTTTTCCGGCCCGAATCCTTCTGAGCAGACGGAAGAGGCCCTCGCCATTGCCGCCATCCGGCGCGAGGTTGTCGATCCCCTCGATGCCCCCGCGCTGAAGGCCGCCGAACGCGAGAAGAACCACCGGCTTTTCTCCCGGGTCCGCATTCCCGAGAGCGAGAACCCGGCCCCAGCACCGCCGTTCCACAGCGTCGAAATCCTCACCGTCTCCAGCCAGGCCCCGCGCCGTCTCGGCGGCGAGATTCCCCCCGCCATCACGCGCATTCCTTTCCGTATCCACCGCGTCGATCCCGTCGCAAAGACCTCGCTGGTCGTTACAACCGGTTACTACGACACTCTCACCGAGCAGGTCTACCTCCTCGATGCGGAGAAAGGCTCCACTGTCCCGCCATCGGAACATCCGCTGTTGAAGGGCATTGTCGGATAGTCGGGGATTCCCGCCTACTCCCGCCCGAAACCGAACTGGTCCCCGCAGCGGGCGACCTTGCCATCCTTCCACTGCACCTCGACCATCTTCTCGCTGCCGACGGCACGCCCTTCCTCGTCGGTGAGGCCGAAAAGAATCTTCCGCGTGGACACGTCGATGACCTCGCCGCTCGAGGACCAGGCGTGCTCGCCGTCGAGCCGCATCGTGATCCAGCCCGGCTGGTCCCGCACGGGGATACTCGCCACCTGCGTCGCCTTGTCCCCGTCGAGGGTGAAGACGTGGATATGACTGTTGTGGCCGTCCGCGAGCCAGACCTCGCGGTTGTCCGGCGTGAGCGCGATCCCGTGGCTCGGGCAGCCGTGGCGGGCGACCGGGCCTTTCTCGAAGCCCTCGACCGTGATGGTGGCGAGCTTCTTCCCGCCCTCCGCCAAATCGCCGATCTCGAAGCCGAGGAGGTCGTTGACGTTCGCGTAGATCCGGGTCTGCGCGCCGTTCACGGTGAAGGGCCGGATGTTCCCGGAAAAGGGTCCGACCTTGCGCGCGGCGGCGCGCTTCGATGTGTCGGCGACGGTCAGCCAGGGCGAACCGAGTCCGGCGAGATAGGCTTCCTTCCCGTTGCGTCCGACGATCGTGTTGTGCGAGCGCGAGTCGGGCTCGATTCGTTGGAGAATGTCGCCGCTCTCCGCCTCCACGACGTGCCAGTGGCCCTTCTCCAGCGAGGGCAGATACAAGTAAGAGCCATCGGGCGCGATGCCCATCCGATCGCAACCGCCCTCGTAGGGTTTTTCCCAAAGCACCGCTTCCGTGGTCAAATCGACGCAGGTCAGCGTCGTGAGGGTGGAAACATGAAGCAAGCCCGTGTCCGCGCTCGCGCAGACGCCCTTCACGTTCTCGGGCTTCCCATCGGCGGCGAGACCGGCGGCGGGGATCCGCTTCACGAAGCGGTAGTCGTCATCAACATCGAAGACGAGAAGCCCGTGGCCACCGTATTCCAAATAGTTCCGGATTCCCGGCTCCGCGACGTAAAGATAGCGCCCGTCGGGCAATTCGGCCCCCGCAATCGAAACCGCGCACGCCAGGAGAAGCAAAGGGAGAGGATTCATCATATCCCGATTCTGCGGAATTCACGGGGCTAGCGCAAGTTCCCTGTGGATTCCACTCCCTGACGCGCCCGCCCGTCACTCCCCCGCTTCCCTGACAGGGATCCCTTTTGCCGCGAGGGCGTGCTTCACGTCGCCGACGGTCCATTCCCCGAAGTGAAAGATGCTCGCGGCGAGGACGGCGTCGGCTTTCCCTTCGCGGAGGACGTCGACCATGTGGTCGATGGTGCCGGCTCCACCGCTGGCGATGACGGGAATCGTTACGGCGTCGCTGACGGCGGCATTGAGGGCCAGGTCGTAGCCGTCCTTCGTGCCGTCGGCGTCCATGCTGGTGAGGAGGATCTCGCCGGCTCCGCGTTCACAGACCTCGCGGGCCCATTCGACGGCGTCGCGCTCGGTCGGCGTGCGGCCCCCGTGGGTGTAGACGGTCCAAGAACCGACGTCGTTCCTTTTCGCGTCGATGGCGACGACAATGCACTGGGAGCCGAAGGCCGTGGCCCCCTCGTTAATGAGCGCCGGGCGGTTCACCGCGGCGGTATTGATACCCACCTTGTCCGCTCCGGCCATAAGCATGGCGCGCATGTCCTCGACCGTGCGAATGCCGCCGCCGACGGTCAGGGGCATGAGGCATTTCCGCGCCGTTTCCTCGACGACGTGCACCATGGTGGCCCGATTGTCGGAGGACGCGGTGATATCGAGGAAGACGAGTTCGTCCGCGCCTTGGTTGTTGTATTCTAGGGCGCACTCGACCGGGTCGCCCGCGTCGCGGAGTTCGAGGAACTTGGTCCCTTTCACGACACGGCCGTCGGTGACATCGAGGCAGGGAATGATGCGTTTGGTGAGCAAGTTTCTAGTTATTCGTTAATGGTTATTCGTTAATGGGGAAACGCGTCCGGGATTCATACCCCTTAACCGGCAACCAACAACCAATAACTACTTCCCTAACCCTGTCGAGAGGCGCTGGTACTCCTCGTCGGCATCGGTGAAGGCGCCGCGGAGTTTGCCGGAAAGGAAGTTGCCGAGAACCTGATGGGCGTCCTTTTCCAGGCCGGGGATACGGGCGAGGGCGAGGCCCCACTTTTTCTGGTAGAACTCGGGTGCCTTGCCAAGGCGGACGATCCGCTGGTAGAGCGCGGCCGCCTTGCGGTCGTCCCTGGCCACAGTCTCGTTGTAGCGGGCCAGACGGGCGAGGGGAAGGTAGTCGTCGCCCTTCGCGTCCATGGCTTCGTCGCGGATCTCCTCCGGCTCTTTCTCCTTGAGGTCAATGTCAAGGAAGTGGTCTTCCTTCTTCTCGTATTCGAGGAGCACGGTGGGCGTGCGGGAACCTTCGTCGTAGGCTTCGCGCAGGGCGGTGTAGGCTTCCCCGATGCGCTCGGGGCATTTGGAAATGGCGTAGAGGTAGAGCCGGTACATATAGCTCCGCGCGTTGGTCAGCCTGGAGCCACGGAGATACCAGTCGGCGGCCCCGCAATCGTCGCCATACTTGTTGCTCCGGAGATCGCCCATCAGGCGATAGAGCAGATAGCTGTCGGGGTTGTGGCGCACACCGTCCTCAAGGAACTCCGTGCCGCGCTTGAGGTAGTAGGGTGCAAGCTGGTTGGTCATCTTCCACGCTTCCCACGAGTCCTTTTCGCCGGCGGCGAGACGCTGGTAGTAACCGTAGGCATTGTAGGCCATGTGCCAGTGGGCATTGTCCCAGTAGTTGACAGAGCGCGGCTGGAGCCGGGTGATGACGCCGTAATCAGCCTCGACCTTCCCCCATTCGTGGATCTCGAATTCGCCGTGCGCCTGGAGGTAAAGGATGCTTGCGATAAGCGAACGGAAGCCGCCGATGGAGGCCACGAACATCCCCTGCCCGAGTTGCTCTCGCATGGTGAGATCAAGTTGGGTATCGCGGAAATGATTGGCCCTGAGATCTTTCTCGATCCCGCTTTCAAGGGGCAACCGCACGAGGCCGAAGAGGAGAACGACAGCCAGGGCGGCGAGCTTCGAGCGGAGCGGCGTCTTCATAACTCCTTCCGCGCGAAAATGAGGTAGGCGACCAGGTTGTAGATCGCGATGTAGAAGGCCCCCATGCCAACGATCCGGAGCATAACACCCATGGGAACGATCTCGCCGGAGACGACGCCATCCACGACATTGAAGATCTGGAAGTCGGGGAAACCAATGGAGACGATGGCGGAGATGACGGTTTCGGCCTTGCCGGAAATATCGACGGAATGGAACCAGAATTCGCGAGCAAGCGCCTGGACGTGACCGATGAAGTAGATCACCAGACTGACGATAATGGTGAAAAGGGTGCTGCTCGCGAGGGTGGAGATGGCGAGCGCCATGGCAGCGGCGACGGCCCCCTTCAGGAAGATGGCGAGAACGGCATTGAGGAGATTCAGGTTCAATCCCTGCGCGATGATGCTCTGACGGATAAGCTCGATCTGGTCCTCGGGCATCGAGGTGCGGGAGAGTTCGAGCATTTTCTCCTCGAGGATGAGCTGCTGCCGGAAGTAGAGGACGGCGCAAAAAAGAAGGGTCATGAGCCCAAGGCTGACCGCGATGAGAACGAGCACTCCGAGAAGTTTCCCCATGAGGTATTCCATGCGCGGCACCGGCTTGGAAAGGATGGTGTAGAGGGTGCGGTCCTCGATGTCCTTCGGAATAAGAAGGGCGGTTCCAACCATGGCGAAGATGGAGGCGAAAAGGCTCATCGCCCCGAGGGAGACGTCCTTCAGGATCTTCAACTCCTGCTCGAAACTGAAGCGCAGGACGACGAAGCTGGCCGCGATGATGACGACGCTGAAGATGAGAAGGAAGTAGAAAACCTTCATCCGCACGATCTGGGTGAAGGTATTCATGCCCAGCGCCCAGACTCTTCCCGGCGAGAAGAGCTTGTGTGTCTGATAGGGACTGGCCGCTGTGTCGGGTACGCTCATGGTTCGGGAAATACTTCAGGCGTCGGGGAGGCCTGACGAGGTGTCGGGGCTCTCCGAGGTTACCTTGAGGAAGAGACGTTCGAGCGTCGTGCGGGGATGGCCGGAGCGGAGGAGTTCCGCCCCGCCGGAATCAGTGGCAATGAGGTTGGCGATCTTTTCGAGGAGGGCGGGCGAGGCACCGCGAAGGACAATCTCGGTCTGATCCTCGATCGAGATGAGGCTTTCCAGTTCGCCCTCGCGGACAAGCTTGCCCTTGTAGATGATGCCGATCCGGTCGCAAACCTCCTGCACCTGCTCGAGGAGGTGGGAGCTGAGAATGATGGAAATCCCGCGTTCCTTCAGCGCGAGGATGAGGTCGCGGATCTTGCGCGAACCGGCGGGGTCGACCCCGGCGGTTGGCTCGTCGAGGACGAGGAGTTGCGGATCCTGGATGAGGGCCTGGGCAAGGCCGATGCGCTGAAGCATTCCCTTCGAGTAGCCGCCGAGCCGCCGGTCGCGCGCGTTCTGAAGATCGACGAGATCGAGCAGTTCGGTCGTGCGCCGCTTGATCTGCTTCCGGTTCAGCCCGCAGAGCTTGCCGTAGAAGTCGAGGGTCTCGCCTCCCGTGAGGTATTTGTAGAAATAGGGATTCTCGGGAAGGAAGCCGACCGAATTCCGGCTGTCGACGTTCCGACTGCTGCGCCCGAAGATGGCCGTGGAACCGCTGGTGGGCCCGATGAGGCCGAGGATGACCTTCATCGTCGTCGATTTCCCGGAGCCGTTCGGACCGATCAGCCCGTAGACCTGCCCGGCACCGACCGTGATCGAGAGATTCTCGACCGCGACGACCTTCTCCTTGCGGAACGGGACGGCGAAAACCTTCGTCAGGTTCTCGACCGTTACTGCGGGGATGGCTTCACTCATGAGCGCTTACTCTCAGGGATTCCGCCACCCCGCGCAAGCCCACGGTTTCATCGAGCCCTCGTCCGGACCCGAATCCGGGGAATTGCTAGCCGGAACCGTCTACCGCCTTCAGGGTAACGGTTTCCTCCGGGCCGCCGAATTTCGGATCCCGACCGATCAACACATCCAAAACCGCCGCAGCGCGGGCAAGGATTTCCCGGACGCGGGTCTTCACAAAATGGCGGCGGGAAGTCGGATCCGTGGCGGCATATCCGCTGGCCTCGATGCCATGATGGCCGGCGAGGAAAAGGGCACGCTCGACATGGAACCGCTGGCTGACGACGATCACGTTCGCCTGCCCGAAGACTTCCTTCGCGCGAACGACTGAGTCGAGCGTGCGGAATCCGGCGAAGTCGAGGGTGATGAACCGGGCGGGGACACCGGCGGCAACGAGGTCGTCACGCATGTCCTCAGGCTCGCTGTAACCGACGCGCCCGTTGTCCCCGCTGACAAGGATACCGCGCACCTTTCCGGCCTTGAAAAGCTCCGCGGCGGCTTCGATGCGCGGACCATAGAACAGGTTCGGTCGACCATGGTGGAACTTCGCCGTTCCGAGAAGCAGGGCGACGGGTGCCTCCGGAAGACCCGCGACGCGCGAGTGGACGCGCCCTCGTACGCCGAGACCGATGCCGAGATCGCAGAGCACCGGGCAGAGCGCGAAGAGGACGAGCGGCAGGACAAGACGCCAGCGGTGGCGGAGGGTGAAAAGAAGATTTCGGAGTGGGCGCATGACGGTTTGGCGAAACGGGGCCTTTCGCGGAAACGTCGGTCCGCGCGGATCTCTTTCAATGTTCCTGCCATGCGGGGCCTGACGGCACTCTTGGCAAAACATGGCACGGCAACTGCTTTTACGCTTGATCTTCCAAGAACTCGTGCTTTTTTCGCGCTCCCCGCATGAGGCGGGAAACCGTGGAAATCCACGGAAAGCCCTCTTGATGAGGGATCAATATTCACACAAATCCAAGAGACATGGCATCGACGAAAGGTAAAAAGCGCGTGGTATTCGCGGTAGAAGCAGAACCCCAGAGCGAGGTGGCCGTCGCCGGCAGCTTCACCGACTGGGAGCCCGTTCCGCTGGCCAAGGCAAAGAAAGCCGGCGAGGCGAAATTCCAGAAAATGGTCTATCTCCCCGAGGGGCGCTACGAATACAAATTCCTCATCAACGGCCGCTGGAGCATCGATCCGGCCTGCCCCGTGTGGGCGCCCAACGAGTTCGGCACGCTGAACAGCGTCGTCGAAGTCTAGGGTTCCGCCCCCCTTCCCTCCCCCGGCAGCGAGGTCACCCGGTCGTCACGGACCGCCGGAATGCCGCGTCTTTTCCTCGTCACGAGCGCGAACGCACGCTATGATGCCGTGCCTCTCCTTTAATTCCCTTTTCCCCGCGACAACGGTCGCGACGCAGACTTTCTCCCACTCACTCCCTCATGAAAGAAATCCAGGTTTTCCATGTCGCTCCGTCGATTCCCGAGCCGATACGCTTTCTCGAAAAGATGTCGCAGAACATGTGGTGGTGCTGGAACCACGAGGCCGTGCAGATGTTCCGGCGCATCGATCCCGGTGCCTGGCGCGAGTCCGAGCACAACGCGATCGAATTCCTCAACCGCGTTCCCCGGGGGACCTTGGCCGCTCTTGCCGAAGACAAGGCCTTCCTTGATCACCTCGGGAAGATCCGCACGAAGTTCGAAGCGCACATGGTCGATGCGCCGGAGCCCGAACCCGACAAGCCGGCGCCCTGCTTTTCCTACTTCTCCCTTGAATTCGGCATCCACGAAAGCCTGCGCATTTACTCCGGCGGCCTCGGAGTCCTCGCGGGAGATCACCTGAAGACGGCGGCGGATCTCGGCCTTCCCCTCGTCGCGGTTGGATTGTTCTACCACCAGGGCTACTTCCAGCAGTTCCTCAACGACGAGGGCTGGCAGCAGGAACATTATCCGGAGGATCCGATCACCGATTTGCCTGTCCGCCGCGCCCTCTCTCCCACTGGCGAACCGGTCAGCGTTTCCGTGCCCCTCCCGGAGGGTGAAATCAAGATCGCCGTCTGGCGCCTCGATGTCGGCCGCGTCCCGCTATTCATTCTCGACACGAACGTGCCCGACAATCCCCCCGAACTTCGCGGCGTGACGGCCCGCCTCTACGGGGGAGACAAGCACAACCGCCTCCGCCAGGAACTCGTCCTCGGCGTCGGGGGATTCCGCGCCCTCATCGCCCTCGGCTACGCGCCGGAAGTCTGTCACCTGAACGAGGGCCACGCCGCTTTCCTCAGTCTCGCTCGAATGGAGCACCTGATGAAGGCTGGGGGCCTCGACTTCGAGACCGCGTTCGAGGTCAGCTCACGGACGAGTGTCTTCACGACCCACACGCCGGTTCCGGCCGGCAACGAGACTTTCCGGCTCGATCTTCTGGAGCCGCATCTCCGCGCGCTGGAGCCCCATCTCGGAATCCCGAAAGACCGGGTCCTCTCCTGGGGACGTGTCCCGGGCCAGAGCGGAAGCGAACTTTCGATGACCGTGCTCGGCCTTCGCTTCGCCCACCGTGCCAATGCGGTGAGCGAGCTGCACGGCAAGGTCGCCCGCGAAATGTGGCACCATCTGTGGCCGGATCACGCCGTCGAGGAAGTGCCTATCCGCCATGTCACGAACGGCGTCCACGTTTCCACCTGGCTCTCGACGGAGAACGCGGCCCTTTTCGACCGCTACCTCGGTACGAATTGGGAGCGGGATTATTCAAAGCCGGAATTGCTTGAGAACATCAGGGAAATTCCGGACGAGGAGATCTGGCGCGCGCACGAGATGGCCCGCACCCGGCTCATCCGCATCGCGCGGGACTCCCTCGAACGCCAGTATGCGAAGCGGGGCGCCACCGCCGCCCTTCTTCGCGACATCCGATCGGTGCTCGACCACGAGGCCCTCACCATCGGCTTCGCCCGCCGAGCGGCGGAATACAAGCGCGGAAACCTGCTCCTGAGCGATCCCGAACGGCTGGAGAAACTCATCCATGACGCCGACCGGCCGGTGCAGTTCGTTTTCGCCGGGAAAGCCCACCCGGCCGACGAGCCCGGCAAGCGCATTATCCAGCAAATCGTGCACAGCGCCAGAAAGCCGGAGTTCCGGCACCGGGTCATTTTCCTCGAGAACTACGATATGCGCATGGCACGCTTCCTCGTGCAGGGGGTCGACGTCTGGTTGAACACCCCACGCCGCAACCAGGAGGCGAGCGGGACTTCCGGCATGAAGGCCGCGTTGAACGGCGTCCTCCACGCGAGCATCCTCGATGGATGGTGGTGCGAGGGTTACGGCACGGAATGCGGCTGGGCCATCGGCCTCGGCGAGGAATTCCAGGATCAAGGCTACCAGGACCAGCTTGAGGCCCGCGCGCTCTACAATTTGCTTGAGGACGAGATCGTCCCGAAATTTTACGATCGCGCCCGTGGCGGCGATCCCACCGCTTGGATCCAGATGATGAAAGGATCGATGGCGATGGCCCTCGGCCAATTCTCCAGCCGTCGCATGGTCGAGGAATACGCGGCCGATTTCTACAAGCCGGCTGCGGCGGAATTCCGCGCCCTTATGGCGAATGGAGCCGCCCATGCCCGCGCCAAAGTCGCCGCGCGCCACCGTATCGAAACCCTCTGGCCCGGCGTCCGCGTCGCACAACCCTGCGTGGACCGCGACATCTCGGCCCTCTACGTGGGCGATACCTTCGCGGTGCGGACCCTTGTCCATCTCGGTGAGTTCTCACCCGATGAGGTGGAAGTCGAAGCCTGCCATGGACGGGTCGGCGCCCAGAATCTGATCCGCGAGAGCCACTTCGTGAAGATGACGCCCACCGGCCCCCTCACCGACGGCTGGCAGGCCTATACCTGCGAGGTGGTCTGCGGGCCCAGCGGACGCCACGGTTTCACCACCCGTGTCGTTCCCAAGGGATCGAACTGGAAGAACATCATGCCCGGCCTCGTCACCTGGGCCAGTGGCACCGGTTCCTCCGACACCCCCACCGCCCTCGACCCCGTAGCATGCGCGATAAACCCCGGATCCTGATTGTCACCCCCGAGATCACCTATCTCCCCGAAGGGATGGGAAATCTCGCCCAGCGAATGAACGCCAAGGCCGGCGGTCTCGCCGACGTCTCGGCCTCGCTCGTCGCCGCCCTCTATGACCTTGGCGCGGATGTCCATGTGGCCCTGCCGAATTACCGGCGGATGTTCCACATGGATGTCTTCAACCTTGTGAGCCAGGAACTCCGGCTCTACCACCAGAAACTCTCCAACGAGCGCATCCACCTCGCCGAGGACCGGATCTTCTACTACCGCGACCAGGTCTACAGTTCCTACGTCGGGGAGAATCCGCGCATCGCCCTCGCCTTCCAGCGCGAGGTCATCAACAACATCATCCCCCGCGTCCGGCCCGACCTCATCCATTGCAACGACTGGATGACCGGCCTCATCCCCGCCATGGCACGGCGCATGGGCATTCCCTGTCTCTTTACCCTCCACAATATCCATACCGAGAAGGTGCGCCTCTCGACCATCGAGGATATCGGAATCGACGCCGCCGAGTTCTGGGGAGGCCTCTACTTCGAAGGCCCTCCCGCCAACTATGAGACGACCCGCACCCACAACCGCGTCGATCTCCTCACCAGCGGCCTCTTCGGTTCGCACTACATCAATACCGTGAGTCCGAGTTTCCTCGACGAAATCGTCGCCGGCTACCACGGCTTCATCCCACCCCAGGTGCGGCAAGAGATCCAGAGCAAACAGGAAGCGGGCTGCGCCGTCGGTATTCTCAATGCCCCCGACCCATCCTTCGACCCTCAGGGCGACACCCACCTCGCCCGCAACTACGGGCCCGATAGTTTCGCCGCCGGCAAGGCTGCGAACAAGCGCGCCTTCCAGGAGCGACTGGGCCTCGAACTCCGCCCCGACGCGCCGATCATCTTCTGGCCCTCGCGCCTCGACCCGGTGCAGAAGGGCCCGCATCTCCTCACCGAGATCCTTTTCTCCGTCATCTCGGACTACGAGGAAATGGGCCTCCAGGTGGCCATCGTCGCCAACGGGGACTTCCAACGCCACTTCCACGACATCGCCCGCTTCCACGATCTGGGCGGTCGCGTCGCCGTCCATGATTTCAGCGAGCCCCTCTCACGCCTCGGCTACGCGGCTTCGGACTTTATGGTCATGCCGTCGAGCTTCGAACCCTGCGGCCTTCCGCAGATGATCGCCCCCATCTACGGCTCACTCCCCATCGTCCACTTCACCGGCGGACTGCGCGACACCATTTCCCACCTCGATCCCGCCAAGGATACCGGCAACGGCTTCAGCTTCGAGGTCTTCGACAGCGGAGGCCTCCGCTGGGCCATCGACGAGGCCCTCGCCTTCTGGAAGAAACCCGCCGAAGTTCGCCAGGGCCAAATCGGCCGCATCATGCGCGAGGCCACGCACCGGTTCAATCACGCCGAATGCGCGCGCCAGTATTTCGACATCTACGAGAAGATGCTCAAGCGCCCGCTCCTCACCGGCGTCATTCCCTCATGACGGTCACGCGGAATCGCCAACATCTCGGTTCCCTCGCCGACGATCCGTATCTCGCTCCCTTCGCCGGTAACCTCGCCGCGCGCGCCGAACGAATCGACGCCCTGGAGAAGCACCTCGTCGGGAAGAACGGGAAGCTGGCCGACTTCGCCTCCGCGCACACCTACTACGGCCTCCATCCTCTCCCAAAGGCCGCGTGGGTTTTCCGCGAATGGGCTCCATACGCCGAGGCCATCACGCTGGTCGGCACCTTCAGCGACTGGGAGGAGCGCCCGGAATACGCTTTGCAACGGATCAACGCCAACGGCGACTGGGAAATCACCCTCCCCGCCAAGGCCCTCCAGCCCCACGACCTCTACCGCCTGCGCCTCCGCTGGCCCGGCGGCGGCGGCGACCGCCTGCCCGCCTACACCCGGCGTGTCGTCCAGGACGAGCACACGAAGATATTCAGCTCCCAGGTCTGGGCTCCGAAGAAGTCCTACGAATGGCAGCACATTTCGCCGAAGGCCCCCGACGGGCTCCTCATCTACGAGGCCCACGTCGGAATGGCCCAGGAGGAGCCGAAGGTCGGCAGCTACCTCCAGTTCGTCGAGAACATCCTCCCGCGCATCGCCGCAGCCGGCTACAACACGGTGCAGCTCATGGGTATCATGGAGCATCCGTATTACGGCTCGTTCGGCTACCATGTCTCGAACTTTTTCGCCGCCTCCTCACGTTTCGGAACGCCCGACGAATTGAAGTCCCTCGTCGACGCCGCCCATGGAATGGGCCTCCGCGTCGTCATGGATCTCGTCCATTCCCATGCGGTGAAGAATGAACTCGAGGGCCTTTCCCGCTTCGACGGCAGCCCTTACCAGTATTTCCACGAGGGCGATCGCGGCGATCACGTCGCGTGGGATTCCCGCTGTTTCGACTACACGAAGCCGCAGGTGCTCCATTTCCTTCTCTCGAACCTGCGCTTCTGGCTTGACGAATACCGCTTCGACGGCTTCCGCTTCGACGGGGTGACGAGCATGCTCTACCACGACCACGGCCTCGGTGCCGCTTTCGTCAACTACGACCGCTATTTCGACGCGGGCGTCGATGAGGACGCCTACGCCTACCTCGGACTCGCGAACAAACTCATCCACAGGCTGCGCAAGGACGCCACGACCATCGCGGAGGA
>JAHEDC010000598.1 GCA_024641425.1 Verrucomicrobiales bacterium
GCGAAGGGGGAGGAAGAAAGGCGAATGGGGACTGGCGAATCCTGGGGCGGCGGGTAGAAGCGGTGTGGAGAAAGCTGGATGGGGGAATCCGCTCGATTGTCGGGGGCGATTAATGCAAGGTATAGCGAAATATGAGCGCCATGTCCGAATCAACGCGCAAGGGAAGCGGCCTCCGGGTGGTGGGGCTGGCCGTGGTGTGTTTCGGGGCCGGATTGGTGGTGGGAATGGGGTGGTATCGGGGCAGGGATGAGAGTCGGAAGGATGCGGGTGGGTTGTTCTCGGGAAGGCCATGGCTTTCGGCGATGGGGGCGCCCGCTGTCGTGGACGAGGGCGCGCAGGGGATTTACGCGCGGCTGGTGGGGGCGGGACGGGAGGACTTCGTTAGGGAATTGGGGAGGCTGCCGGAATGGGATGGGTCGTCTCCCACCGTGCGCGCCAAATGGATGGCGCTGGCCATCCGGTGGGTGCTGGAGGATGCGGAGGACGGCGCGGGGTTTCTCATGGAGCAACGGGAGGACGCGAAACTGAAGCCGTTCGCGAAGCTGTTCCGGGATGTTTGGGCAAAGCAGGATCTCGCGGGAGCGAGCGCCTTTTCGGAGGGCCTTGTGGCGTCGGGGCACGAAGTGTCGTGGTGGATGAAGGGCAGTTGCGAAGCCGCGCAAAGGGAGGCGGATCCGGACGGCTTCCTGAGAGGGTTGCCGACGGAGGATTATTACGAGCGCCGGAACGAAATCGCCGCGAGTATCGCGCGTTTTGCGACGACGGAACCGGGAAAGGCGGCGGCTTTTCTCGCGGAAATGGGAGACTGCCAGGAACGTCGGACGTCGGTGGTCGAGCTTGGGCACAAGTGGGCGAGGCACGATCCGGCGGCGGCGAGATCGTGGGCGCTCGGAGTGGCGGATGAATGGGAGCGCTATCTGGCTTTCGATGCGGTGATCTCCGAGTTGGCGAAAAGCGATCTTCCGGCGGCGATGGCGTCGTATCGCGAGTTGATCGAGATGGGGGCCGAACCCGTGATCACGAATGTGGTTCCGACGCTGGAATCGCACGAAAAGATCGCGGCGGCCCTAGCGAGGAAGAATCCCGGCGAGGCGTTGCAATGGGTGAATGCGATGGGGCTCGCGTGGATGAGTGATTTTGTGCTCACCGAGATGGATGGACTGCTGCCGAATGATCCGGCGGCGTTCCGTTCTTTTCTGGAGGCGATGGAACTCGAAGAAACGCGCCTGGAGATGGCGGAAAGTTTCCGCGTCGATTTCAATGCCGATCCCGCGACACTCTTCGGGGAAATGGTGAATCTCCCCCGCGATGCCTTCACCACCGCGCTGCTTCGGGAGAGTGTCCGGCAATGGATGGCGGTGGATGCGGGGGCGACGCGCCGCGCGATCCTCGCTCTTCCCGAAGGGCCGCGCGCGGAGGCGGGGGCGGAAGCCTTGGAGCAGACGGGGCGTTTCAAGTCGACAGAGGAGGCGATCACATTCGCAAGGGAGGCGGGTGTGACGGCTATCGGAGAGGAATTCACGGACTGGGTGGGAGTGAGGGATGATGTCCGTGTCGCGGCGGATTATCTCGCGTCGGGCCGTAGCGATGCCCTGCCGGCGATCATGGCGCGCTGGGCCTCTCGCTCGCCGGCGGAAGCGGCGGCGTGGAGCGCGACCTTGCCTGACGAAGCCCTGCGCGCGCGCCTCGTTGAGCCGCTCGTCAACGAATGGGTAGGAAAGGATTCCTTGGCCGCTTCGGAATGGGTCGCGAGTCTTGACGCGGGCCCGGTGCGCGAGGCGGGCGCGAACCGACTGGCGCGCGCGTTGTTGCAAGTGGAGCCAGCGTCGGCTTTCGCCTGGGCGCTCACCCTCGGCGATCGGGACGAGCGCGCTTGGCTGGCGCGGGATGCCTACCGGAATTGGCATCGACGTGCGCCAGTGGACGCAACTGGTGCACTCGGGGCGGCGGAAATCCCACCCGAGTTGCGCGAATCTCTCCGATCCTCGCCATGAAGCGCTTCGTATTTTCGCTCCTCGTATCTTGCGCCGCGTTCGCGGCCGGGCTCGGTTTTGCCTTGCTCCTGCGGGGTGACTTTTCTGCGGCCCACGACGGCGAGTCGTTCGAAAGAGCTATCGGCGAAATCCCGGACAGGGAAAGCTCCGCGGCTAAGGCGGCGGTGCATCCGGAGTTACTCGGGGAACTGCGCCGACTAGAGCGGCTGGCGAACGGGCGCGCTTTCGCGGGACTCGGGACGGACGGGTATCCGGATGCCCTCGTCGCGGCGGGCGAGGACAATGATAGAGTGGCGATACAATCTTTGTTCCGCGAATGGGTGGCACGCGACCGGGAAGGAATGCTGCGTTACTTCCTCCGCTTCGGGCAGGTGGAGATTCCCGCGACCGGATTGTCGTGGAATCTCGACGCCTACATGATCCGCGCGCTGGTGGACGCAGACCCTCGCGAGGCCGTGACAGCGATGCTGCGTTTCCCTATCGACACCGGATATCTGGCGGGCGTGCTCCGAGTGATCGGGACATCGAGCCCAGAACTCGCGGTGGAGCTTGCGCTTGAGAACCTCGGAGCCCTCCGCTGGTCCGGGAATCCCTTTCTGGGGCCGGAGGCCGAAGGGATTCTCAAGCGGGCCCTCGCCGAACGGGACCACTTCGGGGACGACGAGAAGTGGATCCTGAAACGCCTCAACGGCTTCACGAATGACAAGGGGTTGCTCGATTTCTGGAGTTCCCTCTCGCCGGTGGCGCGCGAGCGCACGGCCGGAATATTCATGATAGGCAAGGATGACGGGAGTGCGGAAGCGGGGGAATTTTGCGCCACGATCCTGCGACAACTGGAAATGGGCACAGGGAAGGATGGCGCTGTCTTGGATCGCTTTTTTGTCGTCTTCTCAGGCCGAGTGATCGAATCGCTGGGGTTGGAAGGCGCGCTCTCGTGGGTCGCGCTGAATATTTCGCCCGGAGATCAGTTCATCGCCCTGGACGATCTTTTTCTCGCGGCGGAAGAGGGCGGTCTGCCAAGGGATCAGGTGCTTGCGGCTTTCGAAGCCCTGCTGTCCGGAGTAGCAAAGGACGGGGCCGCGAAGTCCCTCGCGCGAACGCTCGCGCAGGACGATCCCCAGGCGGCGGTGGCATGGGTGCTGCGGCTCCCACCGGACAGCGCGGCGGCGGAGGCGATGGCGAACATCGCCCTGGAATGGAGCCAGAGCGCGCACGAGGACGCGACCGCGATGGCGCTGCGAATGCCCGCTGGCTTCCAACTCGACGCCTTTCTTGACGGACTCGCGCGTGACAAGGTCACGCGCGGGGGGAACGAGGCGCTCGACTGGGCGCTCGGTCTCCCGCCGGATCGGGCTGGAGCGGCCGCGATCCGGGTGGCGGAAGCGTGGGGAGAAAACGAACCGCGGAAAGCTTTCGAAACGATCCTTGGGATGCCCGAAGGACCCTGCCGTGATGCCATTTTCACAAAGGTGGTGTCGCGGAGGCTTGTCGATGATGCAACCGGTGCGGAATGGCTTGCCCGATTGGAAGGGAA
>JAHEDC010000599.1 GCA_024641425.1 Verrucomicrobiales bacterium
CGCCATCTCCTCGTCGGGAATCTCAAGGGTCGCCGAAATCCGCCGTGCCGAAATCTCCGTCCGGTGGTTGATCGGAGGCAATGACTTCGCGGTGACAACCGCATTCCCGGGCACAAATTCTAGCGTGATCGTGGCATACCCCGCAAGCGGAATCCGCATCGTCTCCCCGGAGATGTAAGTCGTCGACCAAGCCCCGTGGTGCGGATAGACACTGGTCGCCTCGAACGAACGCCCCTGGGCCCCACGATACCATGTCACCTCATTGAAGGGAATTTCAAGAACCTGCTCTCCCGCCGAAGGGTTCCGCGCGACGAGCACGCCGAGATCGCCGTCCCATCCCATGTATCCGTATGCCTTCCCCTCGTCCGGACGTCCGCCCACATAGACGGCGTTCTTCAAGGCCCCGAACCGGCTCTCACTCCACTGATGGATCGATGTCAGCACCTTCCACTCCTCCGCGCTCATCGCGGACGGCGTGATATACCACTCCTTCATCTGCGTGCCGCGCCCGTAGTGCATCATTACGTAGTCCGCCCAATCATGCAACGTATCCCCCGGCCCCTGCATCTGCCCGCCGGGATTCTTTACGATCCCGTGCGTCATCAGCCGGGAAACCGGCACCAGCGGGCGCTCGTCCGGGTTTCCCCACATCCTCCAGAGAAAGACATCCCTATCCGTGCTTGCCATCGCGCGCATCGATATGTCCGGCCAGTTCTTGTCGAATCCATCGTCGCCGGCCAGCATCCAAAGGGCGTCTCCGTGCATCAGCCACCAGGGCGAGAACCACATCCAGTTGGTGAGATTCTGGTAGACGGCGGGATTCTCGTCCCGGCAGGCAGCGAGGATGCGAATCATGCCGTCCACGTTCGCCTCGTGCCCGTGACGATCGGTCGCCAGATGATTATGCCCTTCCGCGAGACAACAGAGGTGGTTGAAGTCGTGCTTGAAGTAACCCAGTCGGCCTTCCCTCGTCAGGGCTCGCAGCTGCTTCTCCAGGACGGCGAGGTAGTCGTCGTCGGCGAGACAGTAATGCGCGAAATACTGGGCGAAATACTTGTTCGGCACCGCGCGGTCAAAGCCCTGCCCTTCTCCCCAGCCAATGTTATTCGTTGTGCTGTCGATCGAATTCCAGAGTCCAAGACTCGTTCCTTCCTCGCGCAAGCGCTTCCCCAGCGCCGCCAGATCCGCCATCCCTCCCGGAAACTGCCCCGCCGACGGCTGCCAGACGGATGCGCGATCCTGCCAGCCATTGTCCGGCACCATGGCATGCATCGCGATCCCCTCCGGCTCCAACACTTTGTTGAAGGCGCGCCAGACCTTCACGAAGGCATCCCCCCGGAGATTCTTGCCGCCAGCATCGAACCAGTTGTTATAGTGAAGGAAGACACGGGGCTTCTTCGCGATCGTTTCGAGATAGTCGAGAAAGACCAATTCCATCGATGCCCCGCGCTGCGCTTCCGTCGCCACGCCGGTTACCGCCGGCTTCGACATAAGCTGCCATCCGCCGCCACTCGCCTTCTTCGACTCTCCGGGAAAGTGGAACAACCGCACCAGTCCCGGCCGCGCCCCGGCATCCCTGTCGCGCCCCTCCAAGTCGATGAAACTGTAATTTCCCACCAATTCGAAATGCGCGCTATCCGCCCCCGGGGTATTCCCGTCCGTGTGCCTGCCGTGTCCCGCCGGATACTCCAGTCCCGTGAACCAGCGCCCGAGAAACACCGGCTGCCCGCGCCCGCCCCGCGAGGCGGGCGTCACTGTTGAAAAGCGCTCGACCTCCAAGCGGTCGACCGCCGCACCCTGCGGCATCGTGAGCACAAGTTGCTTCCGCAACCACGGCGCCCCGTCGCTCCAGTAGCGCACCGAAACACGCGACGGCCCCTCCGCGTGGGCCTCGCTATCCGCTCGTGGCACATACTCGATGGTAAGGGTTTCCACGTCCCCTTCCTTCCCGCGTATCGGCTCTCCGACCACCTCGAAATCACTCAGGGTCAACGTCCCGCCATCCACCAAGAGCACATGGAACTCATCGCTCGCAACCTCCAGCCGCTCGCTCCCGTCGCCGCGCGAGAGGACGCTCGTCCGCCAGACCTTCCCGTCGAACACCAGCGTCCGCCGCACCTGCGCGTTCCCGAATTCAAGCGCCCAACCACTTTGCGCCGCGGACGCAATCGGGCGCGAGGCTGCCACAACGAGAGCCCAGACTGCAGAGATGAGAAACCACCGCATAGATAACATATACGTTATATATGCGGGGGCACCCGGTGCTGTAAACAGTAATTACCGGGTCACTCTCCAGTGACACTGCCCTTCGTCACCGGATAGCGCTCCTCGAGGCCCGCCACGAAGCTGAGGATGTCCAGGATTTCCCCTTCATCGACGGGCAATCGCGCGGCATCGCGCATCTTGAGGCCATCGGCGTCTCCTGGATGCCCTCCCCGGACGCCTTCGCGGAATTTCCGCATCTGGGCCGCCAAATACCAATCCTGAAGTCCAGCGAGAGGAGCGCTCCGGAAGGCGAGTTCGCCGTGGCCGTTGTAGCGGTGGCAGCCCATGCAGTAGGTTTCATAAAGGATGTCGCCGTTCTCCAGATCGCCCCCTTCCAGAGTGTGCTCCGGTTTGGCCGGAGGCAAAGCGAGGAGGGACTCGACCGCCTCGGCGACGGCACTCTCGGAAAGGGAAAGCAAGGTCGCGCGCATCTTCTGGCCATCGACATCCCCCGGATCGACCCCGCGATGGCCAAGGCGGAATTGCTTCAACTGCTCTTCAACGTACCAGCGCGGAAGGGAGGCGATGGCGGGACTCATCATCTCCCGTTTCCCCTCTCCCGACGCACCATGGCAGGTCGCACAAACGGTCGCGAAAACGCCGGGATTCAACACGGGAATATCGGCCCGATCGTCATCCACATGGGGCCCCTGATAGTCGACCCGAGACGCCCCCATCCAGATCGCCGCCGCGATCGCGACCAGCGATACGGGCAGGAAAAGGGCGAGGGCGCGCCAAGTGGGCGAGGGAGACGGCATGGGGTGCGACCATCGTAGCACGGATTTCTTCCTTCACCACCGGGCGGAGAACCTGTTAGCCTCACGGAAAATCGCACGAACCTAAACCCCGATTATTCCATGTTCGCTCCCCACACCCTCGCCCGCCTCAGCCTCTTTCTTCCTCTCGCTACGGTCCCCATCGCCCATGCGCAAGACACCCTCAACTTTCCCCACCTGGGCGAAATCATCCGCCTCGATCCCGCGCTCGATGGCCTGATTCCCAAGGACGCCGTCATCGAGGTGCTGGCCTCGGGCTTCGACTGGACCGAGGGCCCGGTCTGGGTGAAGGACGACGAGGGCGGCCACCTCCTCTTCTCCGACATCCCGCCCAATTCGGTCATGAAATGGAAGGAAGGTATCGGCGCGAGCCTTTTCATGAAGCCCTCGGGATACACCGGCGTGACCGACTACGGCGGTGAACCCGGCTGCAATGGGCTCCTGCTCGATGCCAAGGGCCAACTCGTCTCCTGCGAGCACGGGGA